>NZ_PPCZ01000004.1:0-265602 GCF_002959815.1 Veillonella sp. T34266-5 | reverse complement strand
GCCATTTCAACTGTTTTACCATCAGAGATAGTTTTCGGAGCTGTTTCAGAATCAGCAGTTGTGTTACCTGTGGATTTCACTTTCCATACGGATTGTGCTGCACCAGGAGCCACATGCAAGTCGTAAGTTACTTGGTTACCGTTTTCAGTTTTGTTAACTGTTACGGAGTTATCGTTAGATGTAACAACTGTACGAGCATCTTTCAATTGTTTTACGTTAACTGCGTCAGTATCATTTACGCCAGCTTTCACATTAGTAATGTTCAAGTTACCAGCGTTGATACCAGTCTTAGTGATGGATGGACCACCAGAGATAGTCAAGCCATTGTTGTTAACTACAGTATCACCGATTGTTAAGGAACCAGATGGAGTCAAGTTAACTTCTTTGGACAATTGAACTTTCAACTTGCCATCTACGTTATTCACGCCAATGTTATTGTCAGTCAATTTGGACTTATCTGCACCACCAACGATATCCATAGTTTCGTTCAATTTCTTAGCGATAACTTTGGATTTATCTGCACCTTGTGCATCGTCGCCAGCATATTTCATGCCGTCATCTAATGTAGCCACTTCGTGTTTATCATGGTTGTGATCTTCGTATACGATACGAGTGATACCGTTCGTACCATTTTTACCGTCTACGCCATCTTGACCTTTTTCGCCACGGATAGTAAGACCGTCTTTGCCGTCCTTACCATTTAAGCCGATAGAGCCGTCTTTACCATTGATAACAACGGAGGAACCATCTTTACCGTTTACACCGATCTTACCATCAACGCCATCTTTACCATCTTTGCCGACCTTGATGTCATTGGACAATGCATATGTGTAAGTGTGTTCACCAGTTGTAGCGTCGATATCTTGTTTTACAGTCAAGTTATCGCCTGCTGCGTAGGAAACAGTTTTACCGTTGCCTACAGCTGTTACAGCATGGTTACCAACTACATTGCCTTTCGCATCAGTGGAGAAGGAATAACCGTCTTTGATTTGATCAGCCAAACCGGACAAGTCAATTTTTGCGATTGTACCAGCTTGGTTAGCACCGTTGCCATCGTTGTATTTCAATGTTACGGATTTATCTGCTGTGTTGTAGGAATAAGATGTAGTTGTTTCACCAGCACGATTGGATGTAGTAGGTGCAATGTGCAAATCGTTAGCTTTGGAAATTGTCTTAACGTCGCCGATGTTAGCACCGTTTGTATCATCAGTGGAGTTGTTATTTACGATACCAGATTTAAGGTTCGTAATGTTGTTGCCACCCATGTTCACATTGCCGCCGTCGAATTTGAATTCGTTGCCGCCGATTGTGAAAGTAGCAGGACCACCGTTTTTAATTGTGTTGATGTTGTTCAAGTCTTTAGCCAAACCGATGTTGATTTCGCTGTTACCATCAGCACCTTGCGTGATGCTTGTTTTGATGTTAGAGGAATCGTATTCGGAATCAGCTTTAGCACCTGTACCTTTAACAGTTACTTTAGAGCCAAGTTTATTTTTCTTTTCGCCACCGGAGTTAGCGTCGAAACGTAAACCATCATCCAATGTAGCTACTTCGTGTTTATTGTTGTCATGATCTTCGTAAACGATGCGAGTTACGCCGTCAGCGCCTTTTTCGCCTTTCATAGTAAGACCATCTTTGCCGTCCTTACCATTTAAGCCGATAGAGCCGTCTTTACCGTTGATTACAACAGAGGAACCATCTTTACCGTTTACGCCGATTTTGCCGTCAACGCCGTCTCTGCCATCTTTACCAATCTTGATATCGTTAGCCAAGTCGAATTCAACCTTAGCGCCGTCGTTGTTGCTAGTTTGTTTTACAGTTAAGTTCTTGCCTGCTGCCATTTCAACTGTTTTACCATCAGAGATAGTTTTCGGAGCTGTTTCAGAATCAGCAGTTGTGTTACCTGTGGATTTTACATTCCATACGGATTGTGCAGCACCAGGAGCCACGTGCAAGTCGTAAGTCACTTGGTTACCGTTTTCAGTTTTGTTAACTGTTACAGAGTGATCGTTAGATGTAACAACTGTACGAGCATCTTTTAATTGTTTTACGTTAACTGCATCAGTATCGTTTACGCCAGCTTTCACATTAGTAATGTTCAAGTTACCAGCGTTGATACCAGTTTTAATGATGGATGGGCCACCAGAGATAGTTAAACCACTGTTGTTAACTACAGTATCGCCAATTGTTAAGGAACCGGACGGAGTCAAGTTCACTTCTTTGGACAATTGAACCTTCAACTTGCCATCTACGTTGTTCACGCCGATGTTGTTGTCAGTCAATTTGGACTTATCAGCACCACCAACAACGTCCATAGTTTCGTTCAATTTCTTAGCGATTACTTTGGATTTATCTGTGCCTTGTGCATCGTCGCCAGCATATTTCATGCCGTCATCCAATGTAGCCACTTCGTGTTTATCGTTGTTGTGGTCTTCGTATACGATACGAGTGATACCATTAGTACCATTTTTACCGTCTACGCCATCTTGACCTTTTTCGCCACGGATAGTAAGACCGTCTTTGCCGTCCTTACCATTGAGGCCGATAGAACCATCTTTACCATTGATCACAACGGAGGAACCATCTTTACCGTTTACGCCGATTTTACCATCGATGCCATCTTTACCGTCTTTGCCGACCTTGATGTCATTGGATAATGCATAAGTGTAAGTATGTTCACCAGTTGTAGCGTCGATATCTTGTTTTACAGTCAAGTTATCGCCTGCTGCATAGGAAACAGTTTTACCATTGCCAACAGCTGTTACAGCATGGTTACCAACTACATTGCCTTTAGCGTCAGTGGAGAAGGAATAACCATCTTTGATTTGATCAGCCAAACCAGACAAGTCGATTTTTGCGATTGTACCAGCTTGGTTAGCGCCATTGCCATCGTTGTATTTCAATGTTACGGATTTACTTGCTGTATCGTAAGCGTAAGATACAGTTGTTTCACCAGTACGATTAGATGTAGTAGGAGCAATGTGCAAGTCGTTAGCTTTGGAAATATTCTTAACGTCGCCGATGTTAGCAGCATTTGTATTATCTGTATCATTGTTATTTACAATGCCAGATTTAAGGTTAGTAATGTTGTTACCACCGATGCTTACGTTGCCGCCATTGAATGCAAAGTTATCACCACCAATTGTGAACGTAGCATTGCCACCGTTCTTAATTGTGTTGATGTTTTTCAAGTCTTTGTTCAATTGAACTTCTAGAGTATCTGTACCATCAGCTTTTACGTTGATATTACCGGCTGCACTCTTAAATGTAGCAGATGTATTTTTATCTACGCCTTCACCTTGTACTTTTACTAAGCTGTTCAATTTTTGTTTGTTCACTATATCAGTGTTGTTACCAGTGAAGTTCAAACCATCATCTAACGTAGCAACTTCATGTTTATCATGGTTGTTATCTTCATAAACGATACGAGTGATGCCATCTTTGCCGTTTAAGCCAGGTTGGCCTTTTTCGCCCTTCATAGTAAGACCGTCTTTGCCGTCCTTACCATTTAAGCCGATGGAGCCGTCCTTACCGTTGATCACAACGGAGGAACCATCTTTACCGTTTACGCCGATTTTACCGTCAACGCCGTCTCTACCATCTTTACCAATCTTGATATCGTTAGCCAAGTCGAATTCAACCTTAGCGCCGTCGTTGTTGCTAGTTTGTTTAACAGTCAAGTTCTTGCCTGCTGCCATTTCAACTGTTTTACCATCAGAGATAGTTTTTGCAGCTGTTTCAGAATCAGCAGTTGTGTTACCTGTGGATTTCACGTTCCATACGGATTGTGCTGCACCAGGAGCTACGTGCAAGTCGTAAGTCACTTGATTACCGTTTTCTGTTTTGTTGATTGTTACAGAGTTATCGTTAGAAGTTACAACTGTGCGAGCATCTTTCAATTGTTTTACGTTAACTGCGTCTGTATCGTTTACGCCAGCTTTCACATTAGTAATGTTCAAGTTACCAGCGTTGATACCAGTCTTAGTAACGGATGGGCCACCTGTAATTGTCAAGCCACCATTATTAAGGATAGTGTCGCCAATTTTCAAGGAACCATTTGGAGTCAAATCAACATTGTTGGACAATGCATATGTGTAAGTGTGTTCACCAGTTGCATTATCGATATCTTGTTTTACAGTTAAGTTATCGCCTGCTGCATAGGAAACAGTTTTACCATTGCCAACAGCTGTTACAGCATGGTTACCAACTACATTGCCTTTAGCGTCAGTAGAGAAGGAATAACCGTCTTTGATTTGATCAGCCAAACCGGACAAGTCGATTTTCGCAACTGTACCGGATTGTGTAGCACCGTTGCCATCGTTGTATTTCAATGTTACGGACTTGCTTGCTGCATCGTAAGCGTAAGATGTAGTTGTTTCACCAGTACGGTTAGATGTTGTAGGTGCAATGTGCAAGTCGTTTGCTTTGGAGATACGTGTAACGTCGCCGATGTTAGCAGCATTATTGATTACATCGCCACCAGATTTAAGGTTAGTGATGTTTTGGTCACCCATGTTGATAGGGCCATTAGTGATGTTGATGGAGTTAGGACCGAATTCCATTTTTGGACCATTTGTAGTGTTGGAAATGGAATTGATGTTCACTAAATCTTTATTAACATCGTATTTAACAACGCCTTCAGCATCTACAGAAGCGGTTGTGTTTTTACCGTTTGTGAAGTTCAAACCTTTATCCAATGTAACTGTTTGAGCATTTTGGCCATTCGCTTTGTATGTCAAAGGAATTTGTTTAGCAGCTTTATCGCCATCGAATGTTACAGTGTAAGTTGTGTTATGGTTTGTTTCGTCTTGTGCAGGTGTAACAGTGATAGGGTTGTTTGTTGTATTTGTAGTGTTTACAGTTACCGCTTCACGAGCTGCATCTTTTACGTCGTTACGGGAAACGTTTACTTCGTAAGTTGCGCCAGCATCGCCATATTGGTCACCTGCTTGAGGTGTAACCTTAGCGATATTTGTATCTGTAGAACCTGTTACATTAGCTTTTGCTTTCACTTTTTCAGTAGAAGCAGCTGTAGGTGTTACATTATCAACGTCTACTGTGTAGATTGTTTTCTTACCACCGTCAACAGTATTTTCTGTTACAGATGTAACCTTCGCAGCATTTTTACCGCGAACTTCTACAGTATTGTTCAATTTGCTTTTCGCATCATCGGACAAGTCAACAGCTACATTGCTACCAGAAGCAGTTGTTTTGATGTATTGGCCATTATTAGCGCCAATTACGCCAAAGCTCAAGCCACCAGCTTGGTTCAATTTTTGAAGATCAGTAGCGCCTGTGTTACCAGTCAAACCAACTGTGTTATTGAAACCGTTGTTTACGATTTTCAATTGTTCTTCAGTTGCTGCACGACCTTTTTTAGCGAAATCAGGAGCATCCAACGTTACGTTAGTTAAACCAGTGATGTCACCAACTTTAGCGTTCAAGTTAATGTTATGGTCACCTGCTACGTTAACAGTTTGGTTACCACCGAATACAACTTTACCATCGCCATCTTTGTTTGTGATGGATGTAATGTCAGTTAAATCACCTTCAACGTCTACTTTGAAAGTTTTAACGCCATTGATTTCACGGTTGCTCACCTTTGTATTCTTACCATTTTCCATATCGATGGATTTTTTAGCAAGATTTTGGATGACTGTTTCGCCACCCTTGTTGATATTGGAAAGATCTTGTTTAGCAATACCTGTGATAACAGCCGTTTCGTTAGCAACATCTTTGTTGTTACCATCAAGGTATGTCATCGTTACTTTGCCGTTTGCATCTACCGCATATTCACCAGGTTTGATGTGACGTTCGTCAGCACGAACCTTTTTCAATTGGCTTACGTTAACTGCATCGTTATCGTTTACGCCAGCTTTCACATTAGTGATGTTCAAACCACCAGCATTGATGCCAGTTTTAGTAATGGAAGGACCATTGTTGATAGTCAAACCGTTGTCAGTGATGTTAGTATCGCCGATTGTTAAAGAACCATCTGGAGTGAGGTCTACATTTTTGTTCAAGGAGAATTCAACAGCCGCATTACCATTATTATTAGTTTGTTTAATGGTCATGTTTTTGCCGGCTTGCATTTCCACAGTTTTGCCATCACGGATAGCTTGTTGGCCTTGAGAACCACGAGCCACTGTACCTTCTGTAGCCGTAGATTTCACGTTGAAGGAGCTCATGTCGCCTGTTGGTAAACCGCTCAAGTCGATAACGGCTTTAGGACCAGTTACAGTTTTACCATTACCATCTTGGTATGTTAAGGTAACCTTCTTGTTACCGTCTACAGTATATTCAGCTACGTTATTATTAGTACCTGCTGTAGGTGCTATGTGTAAATCGTTAGCTTTGGAGATACGAGTAACGTCGCCAATATTAGCAGCGTTATTTTCTACATCGCCACCAGATTTAAGGTTAGTGATGTTGTGATCACCAAGATCTAGGTTGCCACCAGTAACGCTGATGTTGTTATCACCAAAGTGTAATGTAGGACCACCATTATTAGTAATGGAAGTAATACCACCAAGATCGCTATTCAAGGAGTATGTATATGTTTGTTCACCAATAGATTGGTTAATGTCTTGTTTAACTGTTAAGTTCTTACCAGCTGCATAGGTAACAGTTTGACCGCTTTCAACTTTAGTTGCTGTAGCAGTACCATCTAATTTACCGCCGTTAGCCTTAGCATTTGTTAAGAAATCGTATTTTGCAGCAGCGTCTGCAGCGTTGATTGTGTATGTAGTACGGCCGTTTACTGTTTTTTCATCAACAGTAACGTTTTTACCAGCTTTCACCATGCCAGTGTCATCAAAAGCAACTGTAATTTTGGAATCTTTTTCACCATCATGAGCCGCTACAGTAGATACGCGACCAGTACCGATAACGTTTAATTTACCACCGTCAGCCAAGAAATCACTGTTACCAGTATTACCAGCAACAGCAACGCCAACGTTTTTCAATTGAGCTACGTTAACAGCATCAGTGTCAGCAGTACCAGCAGCAAGGCCTGTCAATTGACGAGTCAATGTTTCGCCATTACCGATGGATACAGCAGCAGTTGTTGCAGTTTGTACGTTACCTTTTAAGTTTTTATATTTACGATCATGTAGATTAGATGGGTTGTAACCTAACACACCTTTATCTGTTGTTGTAACAGAGTGATCACCAAGAGCTACGCCGTTAGCGATGTTAGCTTCAGTTTCATTACCTATAGCAATCGCACCTTGTTTTGTTGCCTTGGAAAGACGACCTTCTGCAATCGCATAATCTCCAGTTGCAGTTGCCTCTGCACCTTGTGCAATAGAAGATGCACCAGAAGAAGTTGTTCTCATGCCAATAGCAATAGCATTTTCACCAGATGCAGTGATACGTTTAGAATCTCTACCACTTTGACCGATAGCAATAGAATTATTACCAGATGCATCGGCGCGAGCACCAAAAGCAGTTGCACCAGATCCTGTAGCATGTGTATCACGACCAATAGCAATTGTATCTAAATGAGTTGCTGTGTTATCTCGACCGATGGCAATTTGAGAATTCTCATTTCGAGTTTCACCAAAGTTTGTACCACCATTTGTGGAGTCCACCATATTGTTTTTACCAATGGCGATACCGCCCATTGTTTTCGCATCATTGTCTTGACCCATGGTAACAGTATCTTGCACACGAGATTTATTATTGCTACCAACAGATACGGAATTTTTACCACTAGCTAATGCGCTAGGGCCTACAGCCACTGCATTAGCAGCACCTGTTTCAGCATGCCAGCCCACAGCTACGGCATGACCAACACCGGTTGCATTTGTTTTAGTTGTATCACCGATAGCTACGTCACCATCACCGCTTGCCACTGTAGACGCACCAATAGCTGTAGCCCATTCGCCTTTAGCTGTATTGAAAGCACCTACTGCAGTAGCACGACTGCCTAAGGCATCATTAAAGTTACCAATGGCTAATGAATAAGCACCAGCTGGTTTAGGTGTTGTTTGCCAAGAACCATGTGTCCAATTTTGGTTATTATACGCACCAATAGCGATAGCATTTTCTGCATTCGCATTATTTTTATTACCTACCGTTAGTGTTGTAGCTGCAGTCGATTCATTACCAGCACCGATAGCTGTAGCTGCACCACCGTTTGCAACGTTTCGGTTACCCATCGCCATAGCGGAATTGCCAGTTGCTGAGTTTTTAGCACCAATCGCTACCTTGCCATCATTACCGGCTGTGTGGTCTGTTGTATTTTGATACCCTACAACGATAGAGTTTTGACCTGCATCATTTTTGCCATTGCTACCATCTGGAGCCGTATTAGCCCAAACATTAACATGACTATTGCCATAATCCGCATCGGCCATGGCTTGTTGAGGTGCAATACCGCCCATAGCACCAGCTACAGCTAAACCAGCCAATACGCTAGCTAGGACTTTCTTTTTGCCGCTATTATTTTTCGCAATCTCAGGCACTACAACGTAGCACTCTTTGGATTTGCTCCAAACGACTTTAAAGACCTTGTTCATAAAACCTTTGAACCCCTTTCTCATAAGTACATATAAATGTAACTTTTACACTTTTGTTCACTTCATGAAGAGTGGCTTTCCTCTCATTCACACACACTTCATATAGGATAATTCAATAATATCAATTTATTAATTAATTGTAAATACTTTTTCACCCATTTATTTAATTAAATTTTATATTTTAGATGAAAATAAACTGAAGTTTATATGTATGTGTAAAAATAAATACATCTACGAGAAAGTGCATAATAGCAAGGTTTTTAAACGTATTTTAGAAACTTTCTTCATATAGCTTTCATATAGCAGCCCATTCTTTTTAGTTTATATTTTTGTTAAATAACGAAAATAAAGCTATGATACAGATCTAAATAGGAATCTATAATCCATAAATTTTGTAAACCATAAAATATCAACGCACCAGTAAATAGCTGTATTTTTCTATTATAAATATAATTCATTTAATAAAATAATAAACCTTTACTATTAATAGTTAATTAATATATTCAATACCTATCTACTCAATTACAACTAAACCAAAAGTATCATCAATACAACATAAGGTACTCATATATGCACAAAAAAACGCCCACACATTGTGTGAGCGTCTTTTTATAGGCCCCCATACTAAACAGGGGGGGCAATTGTGAGAGTTTCTATGAGGGCCATATGTGATTGTAATTGTATCTACTAGTATTATTTACTAATAGCTTCACGCAAATTTACTTTACGTGATTGCGGTTGATCAACAGGTGCTTTTGCAATCGCTGCACGTAGATCTACTTCATGATCCTCGCCAGCAACTGGTTCTTCACTCGCTTTGTTTTTAACCGTTTGTTTAGCGGCATACCAGATTGTGTCATTCATGTAGTGACGAAGTTCGTCATTGTTTACATGTTCTTGATCATGGGCCATGATATCCAAAATGGAATCTTCCAAAGCAGTTGCTTCTTCGTCAGTCATAGGACCGCCAATTTTCTTTTGCTCTTGGATAACCGTATTGATTTGATCCACCATGCCACGAAGTACATTGTACCCATAGCTATTAGTGAAACCATCTTGTTCGTTATATTTTGGCATATCAAAATATTCGTATTCATTTTTATTACGGTTTTCACCATTCCAGTTCATGAATACTTCTTGACCATGTACACGGCCGATAGAATGTGTACGGAAATAGTCAGCATAATTATGTTTGTCATAAGAATGTAACCATTTTACATCCGCTTTAGTTAATTGCTCGTGATTATCGCGTTTAACCTTAGCCTTTGCAATGTTAACCTCTGCATTTTGCCAAGCTTTCACATAATCATGAACAGCAGCCATGGTTTGTGGACTCGCTACAGGAACGAGTACAACAGAACCAAGTTGTGGCGTCATTACAGGATTTTTAACGATTAACGTATCATCATACGTTGGTGTGCTAGCTGCGTGACCAGTAAGGGATGCAGCGCTCATAAATACTGCTGCTGTGAAAGCAAGCATTGTAGATTTTTTCATATCTATTCCTCTTTTCTTAGTCGAATCAAAAGGGATGCGAGGATTCTCATTGATGAGAACCCTCATCCCAGCGTCTGTGAAAGTTTAACGTTTCAAATTATAAACCTAATTTTGCCATCATTGCAGCAATTTGAGCTTTCATTTGTTCATTTTCTGCTTTCAAATCAGATACTTCGCCTTTTAATCCGGCATTTTGAGCTTTCATAGCTGCCATTTCTTGTTGCATTGCATATGTGGAACTGATAGGGCCTTTGCGGTAACGATCTGCTACAGCAGCTTCGCTATCACGGTTGCCAACTTTCCAAGTTACACCAGCGTTCGCCATCATGTGGCTAGAACCACCAGCCCAGGAGATGCCACCATGAATCAATGTGGATTCATTTTTGTAATGAGCTACGCCAAGAGCCACTGCGGAGTTACCACGGTAGTTACCATAACCCGCCATGATTTGAGTTGGTTCTAATGGATCGTATTGGATAGGTTTCAATGCTGCAAGAGCTGCGCCTTGAGCACCTACACGGCCGACTTCTTCACCAAGTTGGTCGATACGGTTGTTAACACGGTCCAAATCTGGTGTAGCATTAGGATCTACATGTAAATCATATGTGACTTCACCGGTAGTAGTATTTTCACTTCTATTGATTGTTACAGAATTATCATTAGATGTAACTTTTGTACGAGCTGCTTTCAATTGGTCAAGGTTAACTGCATCTGTACCATCTGTACCAGCTTTAACATTAGTAATTTTATTACCACCCATGTTGAGGTTACCACCGCTAATTGTTACAGCAGGAGTTGTAGCACCAGCAGGAACATCTGCGATAGAGATAGAGGAGTTACCGTTAGAAATCTTAGTAATACCAGACAATTCGTTAGCTAATTGAACTCTCAATTTACCACCGTCGTTATTCACGCCGATGTTATTATCAGTCAATTTAGTTTTATCTGCACCACCAACGATATCGATAGTTTCGTTCAATTTTTTGGAGATAACTTTAGTTTTATCTGTGCCTTGAGCATCATCACCAGCGTATTTTACGCCATCATCATGAGTTGCTACTTCATGTTCGTTACCATCTTTATCGTTGTATACGATACGAGTGATACCATCAGTACCATTTACACCTGGTTTGCCTTCTTTAACAGTAATATCAGCAGTTGCATTTTTACCATCTTTACCAGCAGGGCCAGTTAAACCGATGTGACCGATACCGTCTTTACCGGAGATAGATACAGCATCTTTACCGTCTTTACCGATAGAAACTTTACCGTCAAGACCATTCGCACCATCTTTACCAGTAATGGATACACCGTCTTGACCATCAACGCCATCTTTTCCTGGAACACTAACGGATTCTAAACCTTTAAGGTTCTTATTAAGACCGATTTCAACAGTTGTATTACCAGCTGCATCTTGTTTGATGTTAGTTCTGATATTATCAGTGTTGTATTTATCTGCAAAGTTTTCGGTAGTGCCGAGAGCGCCTGTACCAGCAATAGTTACTTTAGAACCAAGTTTATTTGTCTTAGGATCTCCGTTATTTGCATCGAATACAAGGCCTTTGTCGATAAGAGCATCAGATGTAGATTTGAGGTCAGTTACATTAACTGCACCATACTTAGCATTAGGATTAGCTGCTGCTGTATTAATCTTATCTAAGAATGTAGTACCAGTTTTATCAGCGATGGAGGAACCAACGTTTTGTAACTTAGTAGGATCTGTAGAAGAGTTACCAGCACTGTTCATAGATGCAATCACTTGGTTTGCAGGAACTACTGTACCAGTACCATTAATATTTGTATTGAAAGTACCATCTGGTTGTTTGTAAACTTTAGTGCCATCTTCCTTAGTATAAACAACAGGAGTTTGTGCATTATTTACAACACCTTGGTTGTTGATAGTGATGTCATATTGGTGACCTTTAGTTGCATCATAAGTTGCAGATGTAGGGTCGTTTTTATCAACTACTTTGATGGAGCTATCAGAAGATGTAACAGTTGTAACATTATCTTTCAATTGTTTTACGTTTACTGCATCAGTATTAGCTGTGCCAGCTGCAACATTAGTAATTTTGTTACCACCATTATCAAGACCTTGGTTAGTCAACTTAACATCAGTTGTAGTTGTACCAGGAGTTGTAGGCGCTTTAATAGTAATGCCATCGTTATTTACAACAGTATCACCCATTGTTACAGAGCCATCTTTAGTGAGGTTAAGATCTTTGTTCATCTTAACAGTTAAAGTATTTTGACTATCTGCTTCAACTGCGATGTTACCAGCTGCAGATTTGAACTCTTGGCCATTAGCTTCTAATTTACCAGCTGCATTTTCAGTAACGCCTTCACCTTGAACCTTCACAAGAGAATTCATTGGTTGTTTATTTTCTTTAGAAGTGTTGTTACCAGTGAAACGCAACCCATCATCCATAGTCGCTACTTCACGTTTAATATCGTTGCCATCAGTATCTTTCAATGGGTTGCCATTAGCATCTTTTGGTACGTAAACAATACGTTGAGATTGATTACCATTGTTTGCTTCTGGTTTAACAAGAGTTTGTTTACCATTTTCAGTAGAAATATCTACAGATTTGCCGTTTGTACCAGCAGGACCTTGAGGGCCTGTTAAGCCGATTGTACCAACGCCATCTTTACCAGCGATAGATACAGCGTCTTTACCGTCTTTACCAGAGATACCAACTTTACCATCGATACCATTTGTACCAGGAATACCTGTAGCACCTTGAGGACCAACGATAGTTACACCATCTTTACCAGCTTGACCATCTTTACCATTTACAACAACTTTGTCTAAGTTAGTAAGATCTTTATTTAAAGCATATGTGTAAGTAAGGTCGCCGTTATTTTCTTCTTGTTTAACGGTCAAGTTCTTACCTGCAGCATAAGTTACAGTTTTACCACTAGCAACAGGTTTTACGCTTGCTGTCGTACCAGTCGCAAGATTACCACCTGCATTAGTATTGAACCCGTAATTATTGCCACCAGCTGGAATATTCAAGTCGGAGAAGTCGATAACTGCTTTAGGACCAGTTACAGCTTTACCATTGCCATCATTGAATGTTAATTCAACTTGTTTAGTTGCTGCATTATATTTGTAAGCTTGAGCTGCTGCGCCTGGGTTAGTATTACCAGATGCTACGCCACCTTTATCAGCGTCTTTACCACCAACTGTTGGAGCAATATGCAATTCAGACGCTTTCAATGCTTCAGCAGTATTATAAAGATCAGATACGTTAACTGCTGCATTTTTAACATTAGAACCAGCATCAGCAGCTGCTTTCAATTTATCCAAGTATGTAGCAGTTTGTCCTGCAGGCATTGTTGGATTTTGATTTTTAATAGCAGAGCCAATGTTGTTAACAATCATGCCACCATCTTTTGTTGTTTGGCCAGTTGCTGCTTTAGGGTTTTCGAAAGAAGTGATGATATCGCCAGTATATTCAGCTGTTTCACCAACTTTATGGAATTTACCGTCTTTATCTTTCGTTAATTTTTCACCATCTGGAGTTGTGTAAACTGCTGGAGTTACAGCATTTACAGTGTAAACAGTATGGTTATCTGTTGCATCCACAGCTGAAGTTACAACTACATTGTCACCAGCTTTAACTTCTGTACGGTTTTCTTTCAATTGTTTTACGTTAACTGCATCAGTATCAGCTGTGCCTTCTTTAACGTTCACAATCTTGTTACCGCCGTTATTAAGACCGGATTGAGTCAAGCTAACGTTAGTTGTTGTACCACCAGTAGGCGCTGTGATTGTTACACCACTATTATCTACTTTAGTGTTACCTGTTGTTACAGAACCATCTTTAGTAAGGTCGATAGTCTTAGCCAATTGAACTTTCAACTTGCCGTTGTCTTCATTAACACCAATGTTATTATCAGACAAGCTACCAGTTGCACCGCCAATAATATCGAGTTGTTCACCCAAAGGTTTCTTGATAACAGTTGCGTTATCACCCTTGAACTTCAAGCCATCATCCATTGTAGCTACTTCACGTTTAATCGTGTTGCCGTCGCCATCTTTCAATGGATTACCATCTTTATCTTTTGGTACGTATACGATACGTTCAGACTTGTTATCATTGTGAGCTTCTTGCTTAACAAGGGTTTGTGTGCCGTGATCAGTAGAGATATCTACACCTTTACCATCAGCACCAGCAGGGCCTTGAGGACCTGTCAAACCGATTGTACCAACGCCATCTTTACCAGCAATGGATACAGCATCTTTACCATCTTTACCAGAGATACCAACTTTACCATCAATACCATTTGTACCAGGAATGCCAGGGGCACCAGTAGCACCTTGAGGACCAACGATAGTTACGCCATCTTTACCAGCAATACCATCTTTACCATTAACAACAACTTTGTCCAAGTTTGTTAAATCTTTATCCAATGCATAGTTAATAGTTGTATTACCATTACCATCATTAGTTTGTTTAACGGTCATGTTACGACCAGCTTGGAAATCAACAGAGTTTTGATTATCAATTACTTGGCTAGTGTCACCAATATGTTTGCCTACTTCGGAACCTACAGTTGTATTTTCTGCAGATGTTTTAGCAGTCCAAGTAGAAGCTGTTGTACCGCCAGTATTCAAAGCGGAGAAGTCGATAACTGCTTTAGTATCAGTTACTGCTTTACCATTGCCATCATTATATGTCAATGTAACTTTCTTAGTAGCTGCATCGTATTTATAAATGTTTTCAGTACCGCTTACTACACCGCCTTTAGCTTCAGTAGAACCAGTTTTCACTGCTGTTGGAGCAATATGAAGTTCATTAGCTCTCAATGCTTCAGCAGTGTTATGAAGGTCAGATACATTAACCGCTGCATTCTTAACATTAGAGCCAGCATCAGCTGCTGCTTTCAATTTGTCTAGGTATGTTGCGCCAGTTTGTGTTTTAATAGCAGAACCAACATTGTTAACGATCATGCCACCATCTTTTGTTGTTTGGCCAGCTGCTGCTTTAGGGTTTTCAAAAGAAGTGATGATATCGCCAGTATATTCAGCTGCTTCACCAACTTTATGGAATTTACCGTCTTTATCTTTCGTTAATTTTTCACCATCTGGAGTTGTGTAAACTGCTGGAGTTACAGCGTTTACAGTGTAAACAGTATGGTTATCTGTTGCATCTACATCGGAAGTTACAACTACATTGTCACCAGCTTTTACTTCAGTGCGATTTGCTTTTAATTGTTTTACGTTAACTGCATCAGTATCAGCTGTGCCTTCTTTAACGTTCACAATCTTGTTACCGCCGTTATTAAGACCGGATTGAGTCAAGCTAACGTTAGTTGTTGTACCACCAGTAGGTGCTGTGATTGTTACACCACTATTATCTACTTTAGTGTTACCTGTTGTTACAGAACCATCTTTAGTAAGGTCGATAGTCTTAGCCAATTGAACTTTCAACTTGCCGTTGTCTTCATTAACACCAATGTTATTATCAGACAAGCTACCAGTTGCACCGCCAATAATATCGAGTTGTTCACCCAAAGGTTTCTTGATAACAGTTGCGTTATCACCCTTGAACTTCAAGCCATCATCCATTGTAGCTACTTCACGTTTAATCGTGTTGCCGTCGCCATCTTTCAATGGATTACCATCTTTATCTTTTGGTACGTATACGATACGTTCAGACTTGTTATCATTGTGAGCTTCTTGCTTAACAAGGGTTTGTGTGCCGTGATCAGTAGAGATATCTACACCTTTACCATCAGCACCAGCAGGGCCTTGAGGACCTGTCAAACCGATTGTACCAACGCCATCTTTACCAGCAATGGATACAGCATCTTTACCATCTTTACCAGAGATACCAACTTTACCATCAATACCATTTGTACCAGGAATGCCAGGGGCACCAGTAGCACCTTGAGGACCAACGATAGTTACGCCATCTTTACCAGCAATACCATCTTTACCATTAACAACGACTTTGTCGAGGTTGGACAAGTCTTTATTTAAGGCAAATTCAACCTTAGCGCCATTAGCATCAGATGTTTGTTTTACAGTTAGGTTCTTACCTGCAGCCATTTCAACAGTATTACCATTGGAAATGGTCTTAGCAGCAGTTTCAGATGTAGAATCTGTATTACCTGTGGATTTTACATTCCAAGAAGAAGCAGTTGTAGTGCCACCACCAGTAGCGCTTACAGTGTAAACATCTTCACCATTAGATCCTGTGGTCTTACTAACACTTACGTTAGAACCAGCTTCAACAACTGTCTTAGCCGTTTTCAATTGTTTTACATTAACAGCATCGTTGTTATCTGTACCAGGAGCTAGGTTCACAATCTTATTGTTAGTTGTGCCATCACCCAAGGACAAGTTACCGCCCTTAATAGTTACAGCAGGAGTTGTAGCATTTGGAGCGTCATTCAATAGGATGGAAGTGTTGCCGTTAGTTACAGAGTTGATACCCTTCAAGTTTTTGTTCAACTTGAGTTCCAATGTATCTGTACCGTTAGCTACTACAGCGATGTTACCAGCTGCAGATGCGAAGGTTGGAACATCCGTTGCAGTAAGGCCTTCACCTTGAACTTTTACAAGAGAACCAAGTTTATGCGCATTTTCGGTTCCAGTGTTGTTACCAGTGAATTTCAAACCTTTGTCAACCAATGCATCGGATGTATTCTTAAGGTCTTTTACGTTTACAGCTGCATTTGGTGTGTTAGTCGCTGCTGTATTTAACTTAGTCAAGAATGCATCGCCTGTGGATGTACCAGTTTTATCAATAGCAGAGCCCACATTGTTGATAACCATGTTACCGCCAGTTGTGTTGCCATTACCATCCATGAAAGATGTGATTACATCATCTTTGTCTACATTATTACCAGCAGCAAGATTGCTATTTGTTGTGAAAGTGCCATCTGGACGTTTGTACACTTTCGTACCATCAGCTTTAGTGTAAACAGCAGGTGTTACAGCATTAACTGTATATGTTTTTTGACCTGTTGTTGCATCAGAGCTTTCAGATACGTTGACATTGTCACCAGCTTTTACGATGGTGCCAAGGCCAGTGATGACATTCTTACCAGCATTATCGATGTTGGAGAGATCTTGTTTAGCGATACCTGTGATAACAGCTGTTTCATTAGGCACATCGGCATTATCACCGTTTTGGTAAGTCATTGTTACTTTGCCATTAGTATCTACCGCATAAGTACCTGGTTTGATATGACGTTCTTTAGCAGCCACAGCCTTCAATTGAGATACATTAACTGCATCGTTATTATTGACACCATCAGATACATTGGTAATTGTCTTATTACCAGCATTAATACCAGTTTTAGTGATGGATGGACCACCAGTAATAGTCAAGCCATCATTAACAATTTTAGTGTCACCAATTGTCAAGGAGCCATCTTTTGTTAAATCAACGTCCTTGTTCAAGGCGAATTCAACTTCAGCACCGTCAGTCGTATTAGTTTGTTTTACAGTAAGATTTTTACCTGCTTGTAAGTCGACTTTCTTTTGGTCACTAATTGTTTGTGTAGTATCACCAGAATGAGTGCCATCAGTAGCAGATGTATTCACCTTCCAAGAGGAAGCAGCGCCACCAGTGGATGTAGCATCAATGGTGTAGATATCATGACCATCTCCACCTTGTGTTTTAGTAACATTCACATTGTTACCAGCTTTTACTTCTGTGCGCAAACCTTTAATTTGGCTGTAGTTAACTGCATCAGTATCATCTGTACCAGGAGCTACATTAGTGATTTTGCTACCACCCATGTTGATTGGGCCATTTGTGATATTGATAGAATTAGCACCAATTTCCATTTTTGGACCAGTTGTTGTATTAGAAATGGATGTGATACCTGTCAAATCACCTTCCACATCAACTTTGAAAGTCTTAACACCATTTACATCACGGCTGGATGCTTTAGTATTTTTACCATCTTCCATGTTGATAACGGATTTAGCAAGATTTTTAATCTTTGTTTCGCCGTTATTAGTGATGTTAGAAAGATCTTGATTAGCAACGCCAGTAATAATTGCTTTGTCACCAGCAACATCTTTACCATCACCATCAACATAAGTCATGGTTACATTGCCATCATTATCTACTGCATAGGAACCTGGTTTAATGTGGCGTTCTTTAGCAGCTACAGCCTTCAATTGAGATACATTGACTGCATCGTTGTTATTGACACCATCAGATACATTGGTAATTGTCTTATTACCAGCATTGATGCCTGTTTTAGTAACAGATGGACCACCTGTGATTGTTAAACCATCGTTGTTAACTTTAGTATCACCAATTGTTAAAGAACCATCTTTAGTTAAATCAACATTCTTGTTCAAGGAGTATGTGAATTGTTTATCAGTTTGGTCTAATACAATGTTTTTACCAGCACTCAATGTTACAGTATCGCCAGGGCTTACTTTTTTGGATACTTGAGTACCTGTTACGCTACCACCGTTATTGGAGGAAACTACGTTCCAACCAGATTCGTTGATTGCTTTTGCAACATTGTCAGTTGTAGCAATGCCGTTTGTAGTAGGCGCTAC
Organism: Veillonella sp. T34266-5; assembly: GCF_002959815.1. Classification (NCBI taxonomy): domain Bacteria; kingdom Bacillati; phylum Bacillota; class Negativicutes; order Veillonellales; family Veillonellaceae; genus Veillonella; species Veillonella sp. T34266-5. The sequence goes on along the minus strand of NZ_PPCZ01000004.1, from coordinate 247,044 downwards.
TGCTTTACCATTAGTATTAGTAATATCAGCACCTATTTTAGCTTTTACTGTAACACCATTTTTATCAGCAGATGTAGAAATAAATGTAGGCTCATCACCTTTAATTTTCAATGTACCATTGTCTAACAATACATCGCCATTGCCAGTGTCACCAGCGTATTTCAAGTTAACACTTCTCAATTGAGCTACGTTAACTGCGTCGCTGTCAGCAGTACCTGCTGCAAGGCCTGTAATTTGACGAGTTGCATTAGCACCGTCACCTACGGAAACTGCTGCCAATGTGGAAGTTTGTACATTATCAGTTAAACCATCATATTTGTTTGTACGAGTTTCTGCAGGGTTAAAGCCTTTAACACCTTTATCTACTGTTGCTTTAGACTGAGAACCAAGAGCAACGCCATCTTTTACAGATGCAACAGATTCTTGACCTAATGCAGTCGCACTTTCAGCAGTAGCATTTGCTTTAAAGCCAAGGGCAGAGGCACCTTTTTCTGTTGCTTGCGCAACACCGCCTACTGCAGTGGAAGCAACGCCTGTAGAATTAGATTGCATACCAATGGCAATAGAACCTGTTTTACTAGCTGACGTTTGATAACCTTCACCATTACCAGCAATAGCGATAGCACCAGAACCTGTTGCTTCAGAACGAGCACCAAGGGCAACAGAAACGTTAGCAGATGCTGTTGTTTTACGACCGATTGCAACAGTATCTTCTGCTGTCGCTTTATTTTCACGACCAATAGCGATCATTGTATTACCTGCGGCACGGCCACCATTTACAGTAGAGTCTGCAAGGTTATTTTGACCAATAGCAATACCACCACCAATGTTCGCATTATTGGAAGTACCCATTGTAATTGTATCCTCTTTATTAGAGTTATTCTTTTCACCAATAGAAATCGCACGATCGCCAGTAGATGTATTTGTATTGCCGATAGCAACACCACCTGCACCACCAGTAGTTGTATTATTTTTACCAATTGCTACAGAAGAACTACCTTGTGCATTAGATTTATATCCAATAGCAGTCCCGAAATTAGCACTTACAGCTGCTTCACGACCCATGGCAATGCCGCCCCAACCGTTGGCATCGGCTTGTGGACCAATAGCAACCGCATTTGCTTGGTTCGCTTTAGACTCACGACCCATAGCAATGCTATCGCCAGAAGAATTCGTTTCAGCCTTATGACCGATACTGATGTTATCAGTACCCTTTGCCCAGCTTTCACGGCCTACAGCAATAGAGAATTGACCGCTACCTCGATCTGCATCATGATTATTTGCATCTACATTCGCACGATTACCAATTGCAATAGAATCATCAGCAGATGCCATAGATACATTACCAATCGCTACAGAAGCACGACCTTTCGCTTTATTGTAGGCACCAAATGCAGCCGCTGCACCACCAGTTGCCTCATTACCATTACCAACAGCTACTGCAGAGTTTTCTGTTGCAGTATTTCCCGCACCGATTGCAACAGTCCCCCAATTGTTATCAGTTGTATTTTGATAACCTACAACAATAGAATTAGAGCCTACATGGTTACTACCATTTAATGTACCATTAGGAGAAATATTAACAGAGCTATTCCCTAAGTCTGTCCCCGCTTGTACTGGTGTACCCATAGTACCAGCCGCAGCTACCATAGCCAAACCAGCTAACACGCTAGCAAGAGCTTTTTTCTTACCACCATTGTTTTTTGCAACTTCGGAAACTACTACGTAGCACTCTTTAGTTTTGCTCCAAACAACCTTAAAAATCTTATTCATAGAAACTATGAACCCCCTTTTTAAATAGACACAATTACAATCAAAATGTTTTCCTTATAGTTTGATGAGTCATAATATAAATACTACTAAAAATAATTTATTTCATAGCATTTCATTTTTTACTCATCTTGTGTCATATATAAGATATCAAAAAAAGAATACCTTGTAAATAGTATTCTTCATTTTTCACTCATATATTTTTAATATTTTAACTTTATTTATAATTATTTTATATTTGTATATAAAAATCATAGATTTTATGTGTATTTTTCGCCTACTCATAGCAAGTAATTCAATTAAATTCGATATAGAACCATTTCATTCGATATAATCATCAGTTTTACTTATAAACTATTCTTTCATCAATTTAATTGCTTTCATAATCATCGATATAATTAAAATTCATATATTATCTATATTCTCTAACTTTACTTTTACAAAATATATTATACATATGAGGTATTTTTAAAATTCATAAAATCGTCGATTATAACCAACTATACAAGGAATAATTTGTACATAAAAAACACTTTTATAGTATACTAAAGAAATAAAAGACATTAATACTAAGGGGGATGTTATATGAAAAAGGACGATACACAACACAAACTAGAGGCAGCAGTACCTAATCTAAACCAAGCACAGCATATTACTCCACCTGCGCATGTTACAACAGATGCACAAGCGGATATCGACAATTTAAAAAATTCATACGATAATTTTCTCTATATTTCAAAAGCATTTCCAAATACAAATATTAATTCACTTATCGCTAAAGGTCGTATTTACGGACTTAATCCAGTTCCAATTAATGGGGCTCGTGTATTAGAACTCGGTTCCTCCTGTGGTGGGAATATCATTCCACAAGCATTGTATTATCCAAATGCTACTTTCACAGGCATAGACCTATCATCAGTACAAGTACAACACGGGAATGAACTTATCAACTCAATGGGACTCACGAATGTAACATTGCTAGAGAAAGATATCATGGACATCGATGATGATTTTGGTACCTTTGATTTCATTATCGTACACGGCATTTGGTCATGGGTACCTGATGTAGTGAAAGATAAAATTCTTTCTATTTGCAATCGTAATTTATCAGACCGTGGCATTGCCTATATATCATATAATACATATCCTGGATGGAAACGATTAGAACAACTACGTGATATCATGCTCTATTCGGAAAAACATGCACCTCATGATTCCTTAAAAGATCGCACGGTGTATACGAAGAATGTATTAAAACTCATCGCTGAAACGATGAAAATGGATGAACGGTCTCGGGTATACTCGGATTACAAAATCAAAAATATTAATCGCGTTCTCCACTCTAATGATTACTATGTAGGTCACGAATATCTAGAATCCTATAATGACCCTGTTTATGTATCACAGTTTGTGAAATGGGCTGAGCAACAAGGTTGTACCTACATTGGTGACGAATCGTTACAACGTTCATTTATTACGTGGCTCGATGATGCAGTGGTAGAAAATATCACAGCCTTATCTCAAGGAAATCATGTGGATAAAGAGCAGTATTATGATTACGTATATGATACGCAATTTCGTATGGCTTTACTCACTAAACCAATCAACGAAGATATGATTAATCGCGATGAAACAATAACTATAGATACATTAAATAGTCTTTATTTCTATACCGCATTAGATGAATATGATGGTGCCCCACCAGAATGGCAAGATAAATCATATATATCCATTAAACAATTAATGGACCTTAGAAAACCATTCAATGTTCAAGATGTAGTCAACTATGTAACAGTACACCATCCTGATTTTGAAATTGACATGGATCGCATATACAGACGTTTATTCCTCTTAGCTATCGTAGGCCATGTGTATGTACTTGGTGAAAGATATAATCAATTGCCATTTATTGAAAATAAAACATATATACCAGAACAATTTATAAAATATATAGCAACGCTCACTGAAGGTAATGGGCTTCAATATATGACGACAGGTAATATGTATAATCAAATCGATCAAGATATCGATGAAGGTCTTTTATTTGTGATGCGATTACTCACAAAGCCTACTACAAAAAAATCAATGCTAGCAATTATGGATGAAAATTTAACAGTAGAACGTACACGCAAAGATGGGACTACGTTTATTGTGCCAAATGATGAATATTTAGAAAAATCTTTACAACATATTGAAAATCTAGGATTTTTTAGAAGTTAACCAATACAAAAATGGCGAATAGTTGATTAACATATCAACTATTCGCCATTTATCATATATATATATAATTTATAATATTATATCTTTTTATGTTATAACCGTACTCTATTAATTATGTTTTAGATCCTTATTTTGATCTGTTTGTATATTAAGACCTAGTACGGAATTTAAAATAGCCTTAAATTGTTCATTATCTGCTTGTAATTTAGCAATTTCACGTTTAGCATCAGCTAAATCACGAGCCATGGCTATTTTAGAACGAGATACTTCAGACTTAGCGCCCCATTTATAAGAAATTCCTGCATTATAAACAGTATCATCCCCACCATTAGCAGTAGATCCAACAGTAATCATTATATCTTCATTTGGTCGATAGGCTACACCAATAGCAGCAGCATTAGCATTATGATAATGACCATATCCAGCCATTATGTCTAATTTATGATCTGGGTCAAAATCTAATGGATGTAATCCAGCGAGTGCGGCGCTTCCTGCAATACCTTTACGTGCTTCTTTTTGATTAGCATCAATAATATTGCGCAAACTATTAGTATTACTACTGAAACTGTTAATTCGATTAACGATATCAGGACTCAATCCTATAGTATATTCTTTACGACCATGCGCATTATCTTGTGATGTAACCGTAATATTATCACCAGCTACAATAGTATTATATTTTTGTGCTTCAAGAGCGACATCATAGAGTTGAGATCCATTAACCGCATCTGTAGATGTAGAAGATACTCTACCAGCACTGACGTTTTGAAGTTGACGAGTATAAGTTGTAACACCACTTGTACCAGCACGACCATTAGCACCAAAGGACACAACAGAGTCTGGAGTACTGCCTGCAAATGTGACATTACTAAATTTAATGTCACTTGCATTATCTTGTATTGTACTTGTACCAACTGCTGCATCGGTTACAGAATTAGAGCCAATAGCGACACTATTTGGAATATCTGCCAATGTATCATTACCTTGAGCTACCGCACTATTACCTAATGCACTCGCGTTGCGACCAATAGCAATGGACGCTTCACCATCAGCGATTGCAGAATGACCATTAGCGATTGCATCTTTACCAGATGCTTTTGCTAATGAACCTACGGCTAACGCTGAGTTACCACTAGCAACGGCTTCATTACCTGCAGCAAAAGCATATTCTTCTGTCGATTTTGATTTATACCCAACAGCAGCACTATAATCACCACTAGCAGCAGCATGATTACCTGTTGCTAAGGAATAATCACCTGTTGTCTCTACATCACTACCAACAGCTGTAGATTGCACACCAGAAGCCACAGATTGATAACCAATAGCACTACTATATTGGTTAGATGCTTTTGTGCCATATCCTACTGCAGTAGCCATGACATCGGTAGCTTTTGAAGATTTACCAATAGCCACTGCACTTTTAGCAGATGCATAAGAACCATTACCAATCGCAATAGTATGCTCACCATTTGTTCTAGCCTGTGCCCCAATCGCATAAGTATAATCAGTTAATGCCTGTGCAGAAGAACCGAATGCCAAAGAATCTCTGCCATGTGCCTCTGATAATGACCCACCAGCAATACTATTCGTACCTAAAGCCTTATTTTTGTCCCCAATAGCAAACGCATTATCACCATCTACTACATTTTTATATCCAGCAACCAACGCACTCGTAGCAGTTGCTGAAATCGTATTACCATTACCAAAGGCTTCTGCCCCTTCTGCCGCTGCCGCAGGATCAATCGTATTATTAATACCTCCAGCGAATACAGACCCCGTTATAGAAGCCATAGTCATAGCGATTAACATTGTTTTTTTGTTGAACTTTACCATAATCTAACATCCCCTAATTAAATAATACTTATATATTTATTACATAAAAATAGCAGATAATTGGACTTGCTAAACTAACTATCTGCTATTATATATAATCAATAAATTATTACTTTTTTATATAACTTACACTCTTAACTATTTTTTATTGACACGAACACGTTCAATAGTTGGTTCTCCTTGATGATTTTTAGCCACTGTATCAACACGGAACAATGCCATTTCAGGGCTAAATTCTGTTACGAGTTGTTCGTTTACTTGTACGCCGTTTTGAATAGCACGGTATACGATTTGTGCAAACTCATAACGTGTTAACATACGGTCCCCACCGAATGTTCCATCAGGGTACCCTTCTACTAAGCCACGACGAGATAAATCGCTAACAGCTTCATATGCCCAGTGATTGCTTGGTACATCTGGGAATAATGTAGTACGGTCAGCTTTCATATTTGTACCAGCTACACCATTTAAAAGAGTTGTCAATTTTTGGATTTGTGCATTTTGAATCGCCACAGTTTTCTTAAGTTCTAATACTTCTTTACCAATAGCTACACGAGAACGAGATACATTGCTGTGAGCGCCGACTTTCACAGAAAGACCTGCATTCACAATAGTTTCACCATTACCGACAGTAGAACCCAAGCTCAATTGAACATCTTCGTTAGGGCGATAGAAAGCACCTAAAGCAGCAGCATTACCATCGTGGTAATGACCATAACCAGCTGCAAAGTCCCATTTAGCATCTGGGTCAAAGTCAAGTGGATGTAATGCAGCCAATGCAGCTGCACCTGCTACGCCTCGATTAACACGTTTATCTAACTTAGAAATGTCACCTTTGATATTCTTGATGTCAACAGAGGATCCTTGAATTTGATCTTGTACGCGTTTAAGTTGAGATACATTAACTGCATCAGTATCTGCTACACCAGCTTTCACATTTTTAATGATTTGGTCGCCTGCGCTGATACCATTTGTAGTGTAGTAAACAGTGTTACTTCCTTCACTTGCATACATACCGGTTTTATCAAATCTTGCTTGTTCTAAGGTATCTGTGTTTTCGATTTGAACACCAGTAGGTGAAATACCAATATTTTCGCTACCGTTGAAGAAGCTAGCACGGTCTTTATCGATACGAGAACGCACATTATCAGTAGCTTTGCCGAAGGTAGCAGAGTTCATATCTACTAAATCTTTATTTACAGCTACTTTGTATTCAACACCGCCATTAGCATTTGTACCAGGTGTAACAGTTGTATTATCCCCTGCTACAACAGTAGTATGCTTTTTAGCATCTGCCTCAACAGTAGAGATTTTAGTTTCTACCTTTTTAAGTTGAGCCACGTTAACCGCATCAGTATCTTTTGTACCGGCTGCAACAGATGTAATTTGGCGTGTTACATCATTCGCTACATCACCAACAGACACAGCAGATGCTGTCGCTTTCCATGTAGAAGTCGTATCAGTAGATGCCGTATTTGTACTAATATCATAACCTACTTCACCAGCTGCTACAGTTGCTTTAGAGCCGCTACCTAGTGCTACGCCACCTTCTTTAGATACTTCTGTATTATGACCAATAGCTACTGCATCGTTCACAGTTGTAGTAGTTTCTGCGTCGCTAGAACCAATAATGACAGTGTTATTAACACCTGTTACCTTACGGTTATCACCAACGATAACTGTATTATTAGCATCAGATACAGTATTCTTAGAACCGATAGCAGTCAAATGCTGTACATTAGATGCAGTATTACCTACACCCATAACAAGGTTATCCGCACTTTCAGCACCATTAGCACCTGTTACAGTGTTTTTGATACCAATCATAGAGGTACGCAATGTATAGTCAGCCTTGTTGCCACCACCGAAAGCCATTGTAGCACCGCCACCGTCAGATTTTTTAACAGAAGTACGTAATTTCTCAGCTAATGCTTTTGCAGAATTGCCACCGCTAGTTGGTGCACCAGAAATAGCTTTAACAGAATTTGTAATTTCGTTGCCAGCCCCCATGATAATGGAGCCATTGGAATTAAACGTTCTATTTGCTGTACCAACAATACTATTACCTATACCAGAGTAGCCACTAATTGCAGTCTTAGACTCGATACTATTTAAAGAACCTGTAATAGTTGCACCAAAGTTTTGTGCTGCTTGTGAGCTGAATGATCCACCATCATAGGCACCTGTGATAGCAGAATAGGCACCATTAACTACACCAAAGGTAGCATTATTAAAACTATTAACACCAACTGTAGTTGCATTTACACTCACATTATGAGAACGCATACTACTAACATTATTTGTATCTACTGTGGTATCCCCAATGTCGCCCTTATAATTATGAGTACCAATCATAATCCCACCAGAACGAGCATATGTATTTTGACCAATAGCTACACCAGTTGGTACTTTAGTTGGATCAGCTGGAACAAATGGCGCACTAAAGCCAAAAAATCCAGAGCCTTGGAATGTAGTCTGTTTAAAATTAAAATTAGCCTCTTGCGTACCTGCCATATTTTCAGAAAAAGCTTTTTCACCAATCGCTATGCCACCACCTTGGTTAACATAGTTATTTGTATGTGCACCACTGCCAATAGCAATATCTCCAGTAGCAGGACGATTAGTACCATTTGCATAATTAATTTCAGCACCATTACCAATAGCTACATTTTTAACCTCTGGTGCAGTACTACCTGTACCATAAGCAATGCCATTCCCCGTACCTGTTGCTGTATCTGCAGCGCTAGCTACCATACATAAGCTAGACAACAACACACCGTTAATTAATAAAGCTAATAAACGTTTTCGTTTGTTCATTTTACCGCTCTCCATTTCACAAATTATACACAAGATGAATTATATATACACAAAATTCATCTTATCTTTATATTTCAATATTATACCACTTTGCTTTGATTTGTAAAATCATTAATTTAATATGAAGTTAACGATTTTTAAATATACCTTATACTTATTTCTTTAATAACCATCTGTAATATATCTTACAATATAAGATTTACTATAGAATCCTATTTCTTAATAGAATACATTTTTTAAACCGAGTTTAAAAACAAATATTTTTGCAAGACCGTTAAACAAAATAAAAAGCGGATAGTACACCATAAAGGATAACTATCCGCTTACATATTAGCTTTATTCTATAACAGATTCACTTACGATACACATACTATAGAATATTTAACTATTATTTATTATTCAATTTTTGTAAGAGCATATCTACTGTTTCTTGTAACTTTTTATTTTGAGCCTCCAATGTATCAACCCGTTGTTCGAGAGCGTTATAGGAAGCAGGAGAGATGTTTTGTAACGTTTTGTTTTCGCCGAATTTGTAGGATACACCAAGGTTAGCCATGATATGGTCGTTTACAGTGGCACCTGCTGTAAGTAGCAAGTTTTCCTTTGGATAGTAACCCACACCGAGAGCTAGGGCATTGGCATCTTTATAGTGTCCAATACCACCCATCACTTGTACTCGATTATCTGGATCAAATTGCATTGGATGTAATGCAGCTAGTGCCGCAGCACGAGCATCGCCTTTATTGGCCTCTTTTCCCATATTACTAATTTTATTGTACAGATTATCGATTTGTTGGTTCGCACCATATAATTGGGAACCATTGATGGCATCCGTGGATTCCGCGCTAACGCGGCCAGCTGCCACATGAGTGATGGTACGTTCTGCATCAGTAGCACCTACCGATACAGTAGATACTGGTGTAGTGCCGGCAAAGTTAACGGTACCGCCTACATAGGTATAGCTTGGAGTGCTCACCACATCACTACTTTCAGCAGTGGAATTATTACCTAATACAACTGCATTATCTAGAGATGTTTTTACATTATTACCCATTACGAATGTATTATTGGCATCAATTTTGTTCTTGTTACCTACGCTATAGGAGTTATCCCCCTTAACGGTAGCCACATTATACGTACCTACACCAAAGGCGCCCGATTGGTTACCTTCAATCTTGTTATATGCGCCCACAGCAGAATTCTTGTCACCTTTAAAGATAACACCATGACCCATGCCATAGTTAAAATTACCATTTACAGTAGAGTTAGAACCGATTAATACGGTATTATTAGCCTTACTAGAGGCAGCTTGAGAAGTACCAAGCCATACGTTTTTATTGCCTTGAGAATAAGAACCTGCAAAATACCCTATTGCAATTGTATCGGAAATGGTTGAATTATAACCGGCTGCAAAGTTGCCTAAGAAGTTATAATCACCTTTACCACCTACAAAGGTCTTAGAACTAAGTGCTACATTGCCACCACCTTGAGAACCATTTAAAGCAAGACGACCAATAGCGATATTATTACCCTTTGCATTCGGATCTCCTGTATGGGAATATGGATCACTATTAGCTGCCCCAGTATTACCACCAAGCTGAACATTATCTGAATTGGTAAAAGTAGATCCTTGTAGTCCAATATTATAGGCTACACCACCAGTTGAAACGATAGGTGTATCAGCGGCTTGCACCAAGCCCATAAAAGATACACTAAACACACTAACCATTGTTACAACACTTAATTTTGTTGCGTAATTCATGTTACGTCCCTCCTACACTCTTCTCTTACACCATGTTGCTATACTCCCGCTAGCGTTCTCGATGTACCATATATTTCAGCCACCACGTAAGGATTTCCGCAAGTACTCAATTTAGCAAGTATCCGTTTCGTATAATCAAGATGTTCTAACAAAGCATCGCGTAGTTTACGTTGCACGTGGTCAGGGGAATGAAATACGAGTATAGGATCAAAGTCTCCTATGATGATATACGTTGTATGTGGTTCTGGTCCTGGCTCAATGCGGTATTGAAATGGAATGATAACATTGAATAGACCATATACCACATCACGCCCGATTGCTTTGCGCGATTTCAGGCTCGCAAATGTCATGTTCGGACTCATTGTTCTAGGGTCCGTATACATCGGCTTTGACCGCCTCGACGATTGAATGCCGTTTGCTAGAACTCCCTCATGGTGCGCTACTTCTCGTAATACCATCTTAATGGATTTATGGATGATTTCACGCCGACCATCTACATAATAACACGCGGTACAATCACCGCCGTCAATATAGATTGGGATCAAGCAACATATATGGTGATCTACATCTCCATATATGGCATTGGGGTTACAAGAAATTAATTCGTTATTACTTACATTTTGACACGTTGTATTATGCATCATCATGACCTCTTCTTATATTAAAGGAGTAATAATATTAAGGAATTCCTCTTGTAAAAGCTTATAAATAACACGTGTTATAGTAGGTGCTTTAGCAGCACTTATGAGTCAATTGTATACCTATAATTACAAACTGTAAATATATAAATTAAAAAATATTTTAGTTTTTTTAATATTACTTATAACTATGCATATTTTGCATATCTTGGATATCGAATTCTTTGTTATCCGCTACCATCATATAGTACCGCAATTGGTCGATGGCCTTTTGATGGCGTTGTTGCACAGCCTGTCTAGACTGATGTATTTCACAACCTATGTCTACGCATCTCGATATAAGGCAAACAACAATTGCTGTTGCTCGCGTGGCAGTTTTCTGAAAGCAGACCACAGACGATTGCGCAATTCGTCGTCGCTCACGTTTTCGATAATATCTCGTTCAATATTTACGTCATCAGGAAATTGATCCATGGCGGGCTCTGATACATCATCACCGCTGCATAGAGGCAAGGTCAACTCGTGGCGCCACTGATGAGCTGATTGTTTATAAAAATTAAGATAACCATAATGAATGGCTGCTTTCACATAGCCAGAAAATGGTACCTTTCCCGATGTGTGAAAGCTATAGATGGATTCGATAAAGATGATCCACAGAAATGATTCGACGTCATCCGTCATCATAGCCGTACTACATCGGGTTGCATACCGCATGATAAGCGGCCGATAGCGTCGGCATAGTTCAATTTGTGCCGCATCGATAGTCAGTTCCTCGATAGGCCACACGGCTCGTTCCGTACTGAGCACCGATACACGACGTTCTTGACAGACGCGCACTAAACTAAGGTCTGTCACCGCTTGCAACACCTTTTGGGGACAAACCACATGTTTCACGTTCATATTCGTTCCTTTCTGCCTAGGCTTACTTGGAATATACACCCAATTGAGTATTTAGACAAACGAGAAATTCCGCTATAAATGCATAGATTTACAGCGGAATTTTTGTTGTTACATATGTATTTGTGTATAATTACAAACCTATTTCAGAAAAGTACGTCAATTTAGATCAATTTTCATAGCTGTATGAATTTGAATCGATCGTTGTACAATGAGCGAGTTCGAATCAATTACAAGTCGCACGAATTCGAATTCATTTCACTAAAACGATTGTATTAAGCGAGTGTATCTAGCGCAGGTTTTGCAATGGTATCGTAAATATATTGCCCTTGACCGCAATTAATTTCCTCAAGATTTGGGAACACGAACTGGTACCAAAATTGGAACATAGTATTCACAAAATGATAATCTGCGTAACGCAATGGACCACGGCTACCACCTTGAATACGTCCAATAATTTCCATATCCAAGAGGTCGGCCATACGGGTTGCAAAGGTACCACTCTTAAGCTCACTAGCATGACATAATTCTGTATAGAACGGCTTATCCAGTTGTGCCAACGCATAGAGAATCGCATTAGCGGCGCCTACATTACGAATGTAGCGCATAAGCAATCGTTGTGGTTCCGTACATAATATGCCTTGTGGTCTGAAGAATAGACGCACAATATTTTCATCTACCGATAAGGCGGGATCTATATGCACGAGGTTCCCCGGCATACCACCTGTTACATGATATAGCTTAACAAGATCTTCATCCGTATAGTCCCAACCTAATGCTCTCACATCATCAAGTGTGAACGGATTGACCTTGAAATAACTATGGATGTAGGCTGCAATCAAGCTTGATTCGCCGATGATGCGACCTTTCAATTCATCTACATGGGTTCCCATGAGAAGTACGAATACTTTGCCATGGTCGCGATAGGTTTCCATCAAGTCACGCAATATGATAGGCGCTTGTGGAACTGTATCCACAAATGAAGGATAATCATCTATGATGAGCGTGATTCGCTTGTCAAGACTTGCTTGAAAAACGCCACGCAATGCATCCTCTAGAGTCTTAAAAGACCCCGATGGCACCTTTAGTTCTCTCTCAATTGATCGAATATGAATGGACTCATTCGCCAAGCGACCAAGCAGATATATTGTATGATCTTTGCCTAATCGAGCCTGTAACGCTCTAGCGATATACGTTTTACCAACGCTGTAAGGACCGTGTACAACACTCATTTCCATGCGGTCCTGATTGTATAGTTCCATTATGGCGTCAATGACCGCCTCATGGTTACTACATTTCATATAAGATCTCACCTCCCTTAAAATAGTTCTCAGGAGTTTATTATATCATATTTTAAATAAACTATAAAATATATCTTGCAAATTTTAACAAATAGATAATAAATTCATTTTTTACACATAAAAAAACTCTTTTCCCATTATGCTATGTACCCCTTGTACTGGTTGTCCAGTAAAGAGAGTACATTATTACAAGAAAAGAGTTTCTATGCCTAATTTTACATTCTTATTATTAAAGCTTACAGTTGTAAGCCATATCTATCGGTCATTGCTAAATTTCATGAGCATGATGCGGCGCACCGATTCATCAAGGCGTGCTTCGGAAATGGTTCCATTCTCTACAGCCTGTGTTAACGCATCGTGAACTGCCTTGATGTGCTTGGCATGCTTACAAAGAATAACCATGTCGCTGCCTGCATTAATGGTACGCACCGCATAATCCTCTATGGACATACCAGCAATAGCGGCGCCGACCTCGATATCATCGGTCATCACCACGCCCTCAAAGCCCAGTTCATTCCGTAGCCAATCTGTAATAATCGGTTTAGATAGACTCACCGGCTGATTGGCGTCAATAGAGGTTACTTTCACAGCATTTACCATAATCATAGGATGTTCGTCACGCGTCGCATCGATGAGCTGAGCAAAAACGCGGCCATCATCGTCCATGAGGCTCGCCTTAGACGCATCTAATTTCATGCCCGGCACCGTGTAATCAGCGCCGCCTGGAAAATATTGGTACCCCGTAAACACGCGATTCACCGCATAGCGTTTAGTAATGGTCTCACCGATGCGCGCCGCCCGGTCCACATCGCTCGTGTACGAGTAAAATGAGTGGGTATTCACCATGACACCCAAATTGAGATTAAACCCAAGGTCGCGCATCTCAATGGCCGTGCGCGTCGCTAGACTCGACACCGCATCAAGGCCCTGCTTCGATAACAACTTAGGGTCCGTCCAAGGCAGCATCAAATTAGGTCTATACTGCATGCGTTCCCGATTCATGGCGATGAACGGTGGCATGAGGCTGGACGTATTCGCAGTGTCTCGTATGCCTTTTGTGAAAGCCCGCACTTGTTCCTTAGATTCCATATTATCATTATCTAATACAATACCGCCTACGCGATATTTACGTACTAATTCTTTTTGTGACTCGTCAAATGTAGTGCCTTCTAGACCGATACACATTAACTGACCAATCTTGTCCTCTTGTGACATCGTGCGCACACTGCGGTCCGCCTTTTCCGCAGCCGACGCATTCATGGCGGCAATCGCCTTATACCCTACGGGCGCACGGTCAGAACTTGCCGTCGTACTCGGCGTCTCTCGACTACACCCTACAAGGATGCCTATCATGGCTATTGTCAATACACCGCAAGCCAGCCTCTTTACGAACTGCTCCATATCTCTCTACCCTCTATTGACAGCTCAAATACAATCAAGTTACGGTTAGACCTCTGTCCTCTCAGCCATCAGTCTATAGTTAACACTTTATACATTCTATTATATACCATCTATTTCATTAATGCCTCATTAAAAGACCACAATTTTCAACCTGCTGATTCCGCATATTGATAAAAAGGAATGCATACAGATTACAAGTTAGAAATTTCTTCAGACAGCCTCATATATACAAAATAAAAACTGCAACCTAGTCATATATACTGTAACTGATACATTCTCAGTATACATAAGACTAAATTGCAGTTTTTAGGATTATTTACGAGTACGATTCGCCTCTGTTTCATCGGATTCAGATGTCGTACCTGTCGTTTGTTTTGATGTATTATGGAAGGTCATCACCGTTTTAGCCGCCACCTTTTTCACTGGGCCTGTTGGTAATACAATAGGTATTTGAGTGTTTACTTTCACAGGACCATTAGCAGGTACAGGGGCTTGAACCGGTGTCGATAAAGCCTTGACGATATTTGGTTGCGGTGCCGTTGGCGCTACAGATTGAGCCGCCGTTTGAGCTGCTATCGATTGAGATGCTGTTTGCTGTGCTACCACTGGTTTTGGTGCTTGTTTAGGCGCATCCGGTTGTTGACGTGCCACACGAGTCGCCGCCAAGATGCCTGGGTTGCGATACAATAATTGACCACCTTCGGTAGACAATTTTTGATCGTAATAATATACATCAGCGTTGTAATACTCACTGCCACTGGCCACATCATAACGCAAGCCAATCATGGTATACACCGTAAAATGTAGCAACCCGTCCGGTTTACTGCGGTCAATCGAATCGCGGTCCACATACCAATTATTGCCATTATAGGTGAAAGCATAAATATCTTGCCGAGCATCGGCATTGGGTATAACAGATATAAACAGCGCTGCTACAAACATAGCCACTGCACACATACGTTGAAACATGAGGCCTCCTCATTATGAATTACTACCTATATTAATACTATATATATTATATGAATCACATCTTAATATATACATTAATATATACTAATGGTAGGTAGATTATGTAAGTATAAAAATGATTGTATACGATTTAACAACTTATTATACCACATTTTCTGAGATTGCGTTCCTCTGACATCCCTATTTGGAATTAGAACAGGCCTGTAGTATTGATAGGCCCCTTTGATACTGCTCCTTAAAATTAGAACAGGCCTGTAGTAATTTCCGAACCTTCGTACATACCCTTTTAAAATTAGAACACGCCTGTTCTAATTCTAGAGATACCATATAATTGATTAAGTTTATTTGGATTTGACGATATATATAATTTTCCTTATAATAAAAGAAGATAGCCAAGCGAGTAGATCCGTCAGGCTCATCTCAAGTATTATAAACGTGATGAAATGGCCTTTCAGTTACCTAGTTACTTTAGGATAACGAAGGGCTATTTGTCTTTTCCAAGACAAATAAGAGAAGCTAATTATAATGAGAACATATGAGTTAATCAATAAGCATCTATAAATACAGATATATGAGTTAAAATTATAAAAGCCCCCGAGTACTAACAGCTAATATATACAGCTATTAGTACTCGGGGGCTATTTTATATATCGACTATATTCTCAGATTGTTTTAGGTAAACATATCTTAGAATTTATGTGTAAATCCAGCGTTCACAGACCATCCTGCTTTATAGTCGCCAGATAGACCTTTGCTAATATCAGCGTAGATACTGTTGTTAGCGTTGATGCCATAGCGGCCACCGAATGCAAGGTCAGTCCATGTCCCTTTAAGGTCTTGTTCTGTTGATTTCACAGTAGAACCACTTGTGTATGTAGTTTTTACCGAGCCAGAGAAGGCATGGTTAACGCCGATACGAGTATAGATACTGCCTGCGCCAAATGTCTTACCAATTTCAAGGCCAAGACCGCCAGCAGTGCTGCTTACACCAGCTTGGTCTACATGCATGGTGCCTGCATTAAAGCTATCTCCACCAAAGTGAGTATAGCTCAATTGTGCTTGCGGTTCGATGTATACACCATTTTGTAATTTCACAGTTTTACCATAGCGAGCGCCGATAGTGTATGCATTAGCCTTCGTTTCGCCAGATAGGCTTTCACCAATTTCATTACGAGCTGTGAAAGTATTCGTTACACGACCAACTTGGGATTCAAGTTGAATGTATTGATCTTGGCCGAGGTCTTTCAAACCATAGGCACCAACAGCAAAGGCCTTTTCTTTGCCAGAGCCATTGAATACATAATCATCATGGCCACGAAGGTAAGACACTTGACCACCTACGGTCCAACCGCTACTAGTTTTAGCGTCGTAACCACCTTGAATGCGTGTATAGGTTGTGTCGGTATCAATACCTTGTGCATCATAGCTATATTGACCGCCACCGATATGGGCCCAAATACCTGTTGTTGCGCCTTGTTGCAATGCGCGAGGACGGTAAGTATTTGTTAATGTGCGCCAGCCATTGATATTACTCATAATCGCAGAACGAGCACCACGCATATGCGGAGTATCATATGCCGTTGATTGGGCTGGTGCCGGTTGCGGTGCTGGTGTTGGTTGTGGCGCCGGTTGCGGTGTTGGTGTTGGTTGTGGCGCTGGTGTTGGCGTTGGTGCCGGTTGTGGCGCCGGTGTTGGCACTGGTGTTGGTGTTGGCACTGGTTGCGGTGCCGGTGTTGGCTCTGGTTGTGGCACAGGTGTTACTGTTGTATTACCGTACACATATTTACCTTGACCGTTTTGATCGGCTTGCCATGTAATAGCACCGTCTTTAGCATAACCAGATGTTAATATCTTAAAGCGTCCAGATTCAGCACCTTCAGAAGCAATCGCTACTGTACCTTCAAGGTTTCTTTCACCAGTCACATAGTTATGGTAATACACCTTATGTGCAAGATTATCTAAAACCTTGTTTACATTATCCTCAGTAGACAAATCTAGTCCTTTGCGGCTAGTGTATAGATGAGCGCCAGAATTAGGGGCTGCACTTGTGATATGAATGTCACCACCCCAGAAGGAATCAGCCGTTAAACCATTATATGTTGTGGTTGGCGGTGTATATTCTGGATCTTCGGTATCTGCATATTCGTCATTAGGATCATAAATAAAGTTCACATGGCCCTCGAGTTTATCTATATGGATTTCATTATGCTCAGATTGTGTAACACCATTGTTAAAATTGCGGTTCTTAGCACCTACTAAACGATGTACATGACTCGGTGTAGTCATAGTAGAATAGCTTGTACCAGATAAACCACCTTGATAAAAATGATCCCAATACCCCTGTTCACCAAGAAATACATTGATATGATTATCATGAGGAGAATTTTTATCTGCTAAATTAAGAGCAAAACCAACCCATAATGCATCTTTATTATCTAAACCAATATTGATTATAGAGGAAGTCTCATCATGGCCGTCAATGCGCACATCACCGTCAAGATTGATATCATAACCTTGTATTTTTCCATGAGAACCATCAACGCCAAGATTTACAACTCCACCATTAGAGATTACTACAGGTCTACTTACATTTCCTACTTGAATTAATCCTTCTCTAATAGTAATGGAACTATCATTCTTAGCCACTATAATAGCAGGTCTATCATCAGTTGCACGAGCATGTACACGATCTATAGCAATAATCGCTCTATGATCGGCCTCGATACCTTCAGGAACTCCCGGTACTTCACCTAGATTCATAACATAAAAATTATCAGCACGAATTACACCATCATCATCCATAGCCATAGCATTAGGAATAATCATGCCAGCAATTGTCAGCGCTACAGCTAGCGATAGCTTTGCTTTACTTATATGTCTCATAAAAATCCTCTCACTCTCACAACATAAATAAACTATAAATTATCTTAAATTATATTTTATAGATTATCATTTGTAAATACCAGAGGAAAAATTAGTACAGACCTGTTCTAATTTAAAATCCCCTTGATAAGTACCTAGATACTCATCAAGGGGATTGTTTTAGTTATGGAAAAGACAAATAGCCTTTCGTTATCCTAGGATAGCTAGTGAACTCAAGTCACATCTTAGGCTTTAAATATAACACCATTATGCTCTAGTTGTTCCACTGTTTTTTTACCAATGCCCGGTAACATCAATACTTCTTGTTTAGTAATTGTTTTAAAATCATCTACTGTGTATAGGCCGGCTTGTGAAAGCGTAATTTGTGCACCAAACCGTATATTGTCATATACCGGATTGCTACGCACAGCCCCGCCTTTAGCAACCTCTACGGGACTCATATGAGCGGACTCGTGTTTTCCTATATAACTATCATTAGAGTACCGATTCGCAACAGTTCGACCAGTAACACGTTCATACGCATCATATAAAATCTGCCATAATGGACTTTCAAAAATCACCAATTGAGTCGGTAAAAATGAGATAGCAGTATATAAACTTATCAATTCCCGTGGGTCAAAATCTATGTTAATCACTTGATGTACCATATACATAATGGCCTCTAAATGGTCTTCTACAAAATCGTTCCAGCGCGTTGCATCTTGTAATAACCAATCAATATCTTCATATTCATCAACAAGATCTGCTAATACATCATGGGCAACCTTGCTTTCACCACACTGCAAAGCCAATAAAATATACAGCATATGCATCGGCAACATGATATCCGGCGCCTGATTAAATGCATTTTGTATATCATCGCAACATGCAAGATAACGTTGATACACCTTGCGACCACGATCCCAATTGGCAGCGCCACAACAAGCAACCATCATGTACACAAGGAACCCCGAATGATCTTGCTTGTCCCCGTGAAAGACAGGAGTAAAGCATGCAATCGCATCATTATGCATATTGTATTCTAAATATATCATCCCCATGTCGATGAGGCAGCGCATATAAGGCCGAGACTCTATTATATGCCAATCCATTTTCTTAGGTTTTTTCAACGATTCTACTAGCTGTTTTAGCTGATGAAGTTGAAAGCTTGGATGTAACTCAAGAGCTATAAGTTCCCGTTTAGCATCTACTTCATCAGGACATAACGCAAGAATCTTATTGTAGAATTTCTTTGATTCCTCAGTCGTATCAGCCTCTTCTGCAGCCTCATATAAATCACGTAATTTCATTTCTATCGTATCATTAAAATCACCACGATTATATTGAGTCATAAATGCTTCTATCAAATCCTCAATAGGTTTGAAATCAGACTCATGTTCAGATAGAAATTGTTTCTGTAAACGCAATAGTAACTCAGTTTGAAAGCGAAACATAGAGTATCTCCTTATACATATGAACGTAAAAATACTACTTATCTGTAATATATCACGAGAGGGTATATTAATTCTAGAGGCAAGGCCTCGACCTATTAATATATCAACTGAAAATTAGAACAGGCCGGTAGCATTGGTTGAGCCCTTTTATACCTCTCTTAAGAATTAGAACACGCCTGTTCTAATTCTAGAGACACTATATCAGGCTCATCTTACTAATTAGTACACGCCTATTCTAATGTAAAATCCTTATTTTCCTTTAATTCGTATATCTGTATTTATAGATGCTTATTGCTTAACTCATATGTTCGCATTATAATTAGTTTAAGATAGTCAGCGAGGTTGGGTCTCTCTTCGTTAATGGAGGGAGGGGTGCTCTATGAGTGATTATGAGTTAATCATGATAATTCTAGAGGTGATGACTATTGTTATTGCCTTTGGTGCACTTGTGGCTCTTATTTGTCTTGGAAAAGACAAATAGCCCTTCGTTATCCTAGGATAGCTAGGTAACTGAAAGGCTATTTCATCATGCATTTGAATTACTGAGATGAGCCTGACGAATCTACTCGTCCGACTATCTTCTTATATTATAAAGATAATTATATATATCGTCAAATTCAAATGAACTCAATACATATATAATGTTTCATAAATTAGAACAGGCCTGTTCTAATTTAAAATCCCCTTGATAAGAGTACCTAGATACTCATCAAGGGGATTGTTTTAGTTATGAACGATACCAATCATCATATTAGAATTGGTAGTTAAGGTCTACGCGGTAGTAGTTGGAAAGTTTTTCGTTATCGCCAGTAGCCTTGTTTGTTTTGTTATTAAATCCGTAGTATGCTGTTAAGCCTACGTTCTTTTGTAATGCATAGTCAGCAGTTAATAACCAACCTTTAAAGCCTTGGTAATTCATTGTAGTAGTAGCTATACCAGGTGCAACTGTAGCCCATGCCGTATTAGTTGTATCGTATGCAATGTCCCATGTAGAGGATGCAGCGCCTAAGTTTTGGCCGAAGTTAAAGTATTGCGCTTTTACGTCCCAAGAACCGCGTTTTGCTTGGTCGTAGTCACCATAGCCAAGGCCAGCAGTCCATGCAGAACCGTGAGAAACGCCAGCAGCTTTCACCCATTCGCCACCAACCCAAACTTTATCAAAGTTCATGTCTGTGCTGAAGCCATACATGTTTCTGAGGTCACCACTGCCGGATTTGTGTGCATTTCTACGCGCATAGAAGCCACCAAGGTTCACATGTTTATTAAGTTGACCTTTAAGGCCTGCATAGGTGAAAGTTTTGTTGGATTTCTTAGTTAAACCGTCAAAAGCGCCTGCCACAGCATAGCCGTAGGCTGCTTGGAATTGAACTTTGTCGTTGCCTGCATTGAATTGAACGCCGTCGAATGTGTCATCGTAAATCAAACCGTTGCCGAGCATTTGGTCGAAGCGACCAGCTTTCACAGACACGCGTTCACCAAATTTGTGATTTACATAAGCGCGATCGATAGTAGCCGTTGCATTGCCACCATTAGTTGCATCGCCAAATTCAAAGTCCCCAGATGTTACGCGAACGACAGCGTCTGTGCGGTCATTGACCTTCGCATTGAATTGAATGCGAGCACGCGCGTCGAATTGAGAACCTTTGCTGTAATCGCCCACAGCGTTTACATAGTTACCATCTTTCTTTTGGGAACCAAGATAACGAAGGCGCATATCGCCAGTTACTTTCACATTACCCACGCGGTCCTCTAAACGAGCCACGCGAACGCCCAAATTATTCAATTCGTTAGAGAATTCATCAGCCAAACGGTTAATCAAGGCTTGTTGTTCCGCATTCGCACGATCTTGGTTAGCAAGCGCCTTTGCTACCATTTGTGCCACTTGGAAACGAGTAATGCCATTTTCGCCTCTGAAAGTCCCATCTGAATAGCCAGTGATGATGCCAGTGCTAGCCAATTGAGACACGGCTTGGTAGGCCCAAGAATCAGGGGTTACATCGGAAAATGGGTTCGCTGCAAACGCAGTTGTTACACCCAACACAGCTGTTGCTGCAAAGATAGCGGCAAATTGTTTTTTCATAACTATACCTCTCTCCAAAAAAAGAACCATACACATCTGCAAATCGGCCTACTAACACGTATCTCCCCAACCCCTTATAAGTGATAACCATTATATGCAGAATATAACATAAGTATAACATACTATAACAAAGATTTTATATTTCAATGCAAAGTTCATTGGATTTTCATGGGGGTAAAAATAAAACCTCTACCATGACAAAAGAGATGACGAAATATACATTTCGCCATCCCTTTATATTTACTTAAGTTATACCAATCTATTTAATTAGAATTGGTAGTTAAGATCTACACGGTAGTAGTTGGAAAGTTTAGAGTTATTTCCATCTGCTTTATTAGTTTTGTTATTGAAACCATAGTATGCAGTCAAACCAACATTGTCTTGCAATGCATAGTTAGCAGTTGCCAACCAGCCTTTGAAGCCACGGAAATCAAAGTTAGTACGACTATAAACATTTGTATAATCATAAGGGATTTCCCAAGTAGAGGAAACTGCACCCAAATTTTCACCAAAGTTGAAGTATTGAGCTTTTACATCCCATGTACCTTGTTTAGCTTGGTCATAATTGCCATAACCGATACCAGCAGTCCATGCGGATCCGTGAGATAAGCCAGCAGCTTTTACCCATTCACCACCAACCCAAACTTTATCAAAGTTCATGTCTGTGCTGAAGCCATAAAGATTTCTGTAATCATCATTGCCGGATTTATGTGCATTTTTACGTGCATAGAAACCACCAAGGTTAACATGTTTATTCAAGTCACCTTTAATGCTTGCATATGTAAATGTATTATTTGTTTTTTGACTCAAACCTTCTGCTGCACCAGCAACGGCATAACCATAAGCAGCTTGGAATTGAATTTTATCATTGCCTGCATTGAATTGAGCACCATCAAATGCATCATCATAAATCAAACCATTGCCAAGCATTTGGTCAAAACGACCAGCTTTTACAGATACGCGTTCACCAAATTTATGGTTTACATAAGCGCGGTCAACAGCAACACCTACAGCAGCACCATCAGATGCATCACCAAATTCGAAATCATCAGATGCTACACGAACAACAGCTTCTGTACGATCGTTTACTTTAGCATTGAATTGAACACGAGCACGAGCGTCAAATTTAGAAGCTTTGCTGTAGTAGTCACCATAAAGGTTTACATAGTTACCATCTTTCTTTTGAGCGCCCATGAAACGCATACGCATATCGCCAGTTACTTTCACATTACCAACACGGTCTTCCAAACGAGCTACACGTACACCCAAGTTGTTCAATTCGTTGGAGAATTCATCAGCCAAACGATTGATCATAGCTTGTTGTTCAGCATTAGCGCGGTCTTGGTTAGCCATAGCTTTAGCTACCATTTGAGCCATTTCGTAACGAGTGATATCGTTTTGTCCTTTGAAAGTGCCATCTGGATAACCGTTAACGATACCAGCTGCTGCCAATTGGGATACAGCTTGGTATGCCCAAGAATCAGGAGTTACATCGGAGAATGGGTTAGCTGCGAATGCAGTAGTTACACCCAAAACTGCTGTTGCTGCAAAGATTGCTGCGAATTGTTTTTTCATAATAAAATACCTCTTCTTTACACTAAAAACAATTACTATACGATCTTGCAAAGCAATACGCTTATCCCTATGTGTCCATGTTTCCATACAAATAATACGTATACCTTTACAAGATATACGTATATTGTATCATATAGAGATTAAATATCATTTAAATTTTCATGAAATTTTTCATTTATATTTTATTATTAACATAATAAAATATCTTTTATCATCGAATCATTAATAATTTGATTAGCCCCATATAAACCATCTTGATAGTTCTTTTTAATCCCCTTAATACTTAACTCATTATAGTCAAAAGCACTATCTAATGTAGGTACACCATAATAACTCTTATCTACAAACCAAACTTGATCAGTTCTTATAGAAGTATCCAATATATCCGTATTATGTATAGTTGCAATTAGTTGCGTGCTTGTATCATTCCATTCATTAAAAATACGTGATAGGATATTAACTAATTTAGGATGCAAAAAACAATCAAAATCATCCATTAGAAATAGCTTAGAATTATGATAATTGTTCAAAATCATCATTGCTAAAAACATGAATATCCGTGTGCTTATACTTTCTACTTCATAATCAATAGTAAAGGTTCCGCTATCCTTACATTCATATTCAAATTGAAGCAATAATCTAGATTTTAAATTTTGATTATTTTCTTGTATAGGTATGAAAGATTCTTGTATTTTAATATCTTTTATATGGAAATCTGCAGCCTTCAAAAAATACAAGACTTTTTCTTTTAAATCAGGATTAGTATATAACGGCTTAAATAATTCCTGGTTGCATAAAACATTATGTCCTAAACCAAGTATAAGGATATCTTGTGTGAACCATTCATATGACTCTTTAGCTTCTGGTACATTATTTGATTGAGCAAAAAATAGCAATGGCTGATTAGCTCTTAATGCGCCCTTTAAACCCTTTATTGATGACGGCATAATGATATCATCAACAGTCCTATTAAAAATGATATCATCATTCATAATTAAACGCTCTTCATTAATACTATGAGCATCATAATCTAATTCATAACAATATAAATTTCCATTTTTAATAAATTGAATTTTGAAATAAGTATTACCTTCTCCATTGGCAAAAGAATCAACAGGTAAAGCCTCTAACTCAGAAGATGTGCCATGAACAATAATAGCTCTAAGTAGTTGGAAAGCTCTAATCACATTAGATTTTCCAGATGCATTAACGTAATTATCGTATAGTAGATAATTTATAATAACATTTACCTACTCTTATAAATACTAATTAAGCATTATTTTTCCAATCCTCTATAAGTACTTTTGCAGCCTTTTCACTAATGCTATGATTATTAGATTTATCATGACTTAATACAAAGGAAGCTAGTTTAATTTGATCTTCTGATGTAAACAAATCTAGGTATCGTTTATCAAATACTCATCAAAGGAAACTTCTCTATAACAATTGTCAGTTGCTAAAATCTACATGATGGTGGTCTTAAAATTTTATATTTAACATTTTAATATTTCTGGATGTCGCACAACCCATGAAGTCAACTCAACATAAGCTTGTTTTATCTCTTCAAAATCATGTCGTTCTATATGTGTTATAGGTGAATCTTGCTGTTTGGAATCTCGCCAGTTAATATCTTGTGCTGTATAGTTACCATAAAAACCGATTTCAGATTGTGTCATCCAATGGTACGGAGTTACAATGTGTTCTTGCGGTTCAAATAACGACGGCATTAAGGAGTAATATTCAAAATTCTTTGGTGCAATAAGTTCAAAAATAGTAGGCATTATTTGCATATGATTACCAATACTATTTTTATCAATCCAATTATCATCAATGTCCTTATGATACATGGCAAAATATGTACAAAATGATTCTCTAATAGTTTGTTTTCTATACGAAAGTAGAGAATCTGCTATTCCACAAGAATGATCACCTGTGACTATGGTAAGACTATCTTCAAAATGTTCCTTCATAGCATCAACGAAATGGAATAAGGCCTGTTCTGCATACCAATAAGTACCTAAAGCTGCTACTTTACTTTTATTATCTCTTACCTCTCTAGGAATATTTCCAAAAATCGTATCTGCATCCCATCCATATCGTTCAATAGGAATTGTACTTGGTGAGTGATTAGATGTTGTATAAATAAAATGCATAGTTGGCTCATCATCAGCTGCCAATATACGTTTTTTTACCTCATCTAGAAATAAATGATCATACACGCCTAACCATGTGGCAGGTGCATCTTCACCACAAATATCTGGACCACCAATACATTCATCAAAGCCCATTGATGGAGCAAATAAACCTAAGCTAGCCCAAGAAATATTCCCCCCATACCAAAGTTTAGTTTTATAACCCAACTTTTTAATTTGTTCTGGCAGAGAAGTAATTATAGTATGTTCCCAAAATTGTGTTTTCTCATTAATTTCCAAATTAGAATCATAAATTCCTGAAATGAGACTTGTGATAGCCGGTTGAGAAATCATACCTGCAGGCAAAAAATTATCCATAGAAATAGTATTCTTTTGTGTTTTAAACTGCTTTCCTGCATCGGCAATATGATATTCTGAATAAATATCATCCGTCACAGATTGTGTAAGACTTTCACCAACAAGAATAAAAATATGCTTAGGCTTTGAAATTCGCGGACCTTCAGCTTTTTTTTGTAAAAGCTCTAATGGATTCATCCCTATTTTTATATCTTTAAATTCTGGAATGACACATAAATTTTTGATTGCCGTACCATCATCGTGATTCAAGACTTCATTAATATTATGTTTATGCACTAATTCTAACGCAATCAAATCATCAATAACAGATTTAGCTAAAAATATATCATTTTTAATAATAGCTGGTACAAAATCCCACTCCGGCTTATTACGATGGTTCAATGTACCACCATAACGTAACCAATAAAAAAACACTACAGTAAGAATAACGGATACAATTATCCCCACTACTTGTCCTACAAATGGCAATGTAGGTATCAACAATACTGGTGTTAATAAAGTAGCATAAATTCCTAACGCTGTAATTACTGCAAAGGGAATAAAACCAAGTAATATCCATAATCCATGATTTTCATTAAAAAATATATCTAATAGATTCTTTTTATCAGCATTACCACCCAAACGAACTAATTCATTATAGGTATCTTTAAAGTGATAATAATATATCAGCTTTCCCATAAATGCAGCATATAGTACCATTAGATATAATGTTAAAAGTATAGTTCTTACTATATCTCCCACCGCAAAATAAGAGGATATAAATGCACCCGGTAAAGAGATAGCTAAAAAGGAAATTAATAATACATAAGCATGAAAATCGAGTCCCCACCAAAATCCATAAGTAAAGGTTTTAACTAGTTTTTTCTTATCCACATTCCAATGATACGAAGGTCCATATAGTTTAATAAAAATAAATCTAAATATAGCACTGATTATAGGTGCCCATATAAAGATTTTTAAATCCTGTTGTAGTCCTATTAGTAGTGACTCAAGCATATTCCACCTCTGCTAAAAGTTATCATGTTATATAATCTACTGAGAACGTAAATATTTTACTTATCTATATTAGTATACAATAATCACAAATAAAATATACAAGTAATATAATAAAACCAGTGAAGTACTAAATAATTACTCCACTGGTATTTATAGTTTATTTAGTTTTTCTTGTAGCCTTCAATAGTTCCTCCCATTGCCCCCAAATAGATTCTGGGCTGAATTGTTTCATGCGGTCACGCCCGGCTTGGCCCATAGTAACGCGGAGGTTTTGATCTTGCATTAATCGTTCCAAGGCTGCCGTCAATGGTGCCACCCCATCATCACATAAGACGCCTGTTTCCCCATCAATGATGAGTTCATTAACAGCAGAGCAAGATTTATAGCCAATTGCTGGCAATCCCATGCTCATCGCTTCGCCTAGTGAAAGTCCAAATCCTTCATAGGCGCTTGGGAATGCAAATATATCTGCCTTAACAAGTACACTTGGTACATCGGTGGTCGTCCCCATAAAATGAACACGATCTCCAAGTCCCGCTTTGGACACAATCATATCCAATTCTTTCTTGTAAATCTTGCGGTCTTCTTGGCCCCATAATTCGATATCCCAGTTTGGATACTTCGCGGCCAATGGTGCAAATGCCTCAATCAACAAATGTGGTCGCTTATGGTTCTTATCGAGTCGCGCTACAAATACGATTTTGTAACGGTCTTTCACCTGTGAAAGCTCCGCCTGCTCCGTATATTGTGGAATGGCATTACCGATAACAACAGTCTTAGCCTCTAGTAAATGATTTTTAATATGTGCCTCAAAAGATGGTAATAATACTTGATTTACCGTACTCTTAGCAACCGCTTCAACCTCTTCTACAGGGTAGGTATTAAAATAATCCTCAGGGTCGCCATGGCTCATGGTGATAACAGGAATATCTGTTTTCAAATCAAGCAACAAAGCCTTCGATGCTGCTGGTTGGTAAGACACAATTACATCTGGCTTAGTACGATCTAATACAGACTGAAGATGACCTAATAAATACTTCTTCGTAAACTCATTATTTACACCACGAGCTTTACGCTTATCAAAAGCACGCAAAATCTCCCGTTTTGCCTTATACCAAAGAGGGATAGAATGACTTTCACCTTCATAATGACACAAATCATATGCTTCGATACCTGCATCAAGAGGATAGTAGAAATCCCCTGTTTGCACATCGCTATATACAAGACTCACCTCGTGGCCACGACGCTGCATCTCATTGGCAAATGCAGCCGTCACCTTAGCAAGACCTCCTGTATCGCCTACCATCTTTGTTAAATTTGCTAATAAAATACGCATTACACTCACCTTTTTAATATAAAAATACCCCTCTATATTAATTTTACACTAATATAGAGGGAATCATCTAATATCTGTAAATATAAAACTAAGACTTTAATACATCTAACAAAATACCAAAATTAGTACATTGTTTAGAATAAGAAATGGAATTTATAGAGTTTGTATTACTTATTAGTGTATCTATATAATTAGGTTCTGCTTCATTTATAATTCTTAGTATTTGCTTTTGATTTGTTTTATCATAATCTTCTTTTAAAAATTTAGTCAACTTACTATTCAATTTCGCTCTAGGAATAATGCCCGGTTTCATAACCTCTATATGAGCTAATAACCAAACCTCAAATGCCTCATTAGAAAATACAAGAGTCACATCCGCATTATTTCTCTCATCCTGAAGTATTTGATTAAAATCCTCTACTGTTAAATCATCCTTATCAATTACTATATAATAATGCTTATAATGTATATGCTTCCCCTCAGCTTCTTTTTTACAGTTTCTTAATGCACTACTTATCGCCTCAGCGCCAGAAGGGTTTACCTGTTTTACATCAATAGATGCACCTCGAATTTTCTGTTTTATGATATCTAAGTAAATCTTTTCTGTCGTACCATCTACAACGATAAGTCTCCTTTTTCTTATAGGTCTATCCAACGGTTTTCTAGCCATGCTGTTTCCCCAAAATATCTAAAAGCATTCCCTCATTAATAATTTGATCCCCACCATACAAACCATCTTGATAATTCTTTTTTACTTGATTCATAGTCGGTTTTTCATCAAAATCAAATGCGTTATACAATTCAGATATACCTTGATAGTTTTTATCAACAAACCATATTTGATCTAGGCGTAAATTATTATTTATAATCTCATTATTATGAGTTGTTACAATAAATTGATTATGTTCATTATACTCATTAAATAAACGAATCAATAATATTACCAATTTAGGGTGTAAAGAACGATCAAATTCATCTATTAAAAATACAGAGTTCCTATAAGCTCTCTGTAAGATATACATAGATAGCATTATAAATATTTTGGTGCCAGTACTTTCAGCAGTCCAATTTAATACAAACGAATTACCTTCATCTCCTTGATGAACAAAATCTACTTGCAATCTCTTTTCTTTAAAATCAGCATTACTCTCATAAACACTTTCAGAAACTTTAATATCAACAATATTAAAATCAGCAGCCTTAAGAAAATATAAAGTATCTTCTTTTAAACTATTATTCTCTAATAATGGTTTAAATATTTGTTGATCAATCGAAGGAATCCCTACTAAACGAGGTGATACTAAATCTTTACCAAACCATTCATAAGCTTCTTTGGCTTCTAAAACATTGTTATTTTGAGCAAAATATAATAAAGGTTGATTATTACGCAATGTATCTTTTATTCCTTTTAGAAGTGAAGGTACAACTAATTCATCGTGATTTCTACTAAAAATGAGTTTTTTATTAACCTTTAATATTTCTAATTTTACTTGTTTAAAATTATATATAAGTAAATAATCAAATTGTTTTCCATTCTTATAAAATTTTATATGAAACTCTGTATCTTCTTTATTTGCAGCATATGTATCAGTAAATAAATTATTCAATTCAGATGAAGTTCCTGATAAAATAATCATTTTAAGTATATCTAATGCATAAATTAAATTAGTTTTACCAGTAGCATTGCCACCTAAAATATAAGCAGATTTTAATAAACGTATTCCTTTTTGGTGATGAGTATTTTTTCTCACTAATCGAGAAATACCTTCTCCTACCTCCATAGAAAAAGAAGTCTCATTCTTAAAGGACCTTACATTCTTAAATGTAAAATCTAATAGCATAATTATCTCCTAATAAAATCAACAATGCCTTTACTAATTATTTTAATTATAACACAGGACAACACCCTTCAGTTTCTAACTTAATTGTATGAAAACTCAACAGTACCTTCAATTATGATTTACATATCTATTCCAATTTTAAAAGCCCAAGAATAAAACATCCTTATTACGAAAACTAAAACCTAAAATAATATAGTTTATTAAATCAACTCAACTAAATATCTATTCAATTTCTCAGTCAATTCTTTATATCCAAACATTTCTCTAGCATACTTTTGGCTCTCAATACATTTATATTCTAAAATACTATTTTGCATATTTTCTAATAATGCATTAGACAAACCTTGAATATCATTATTATCTACAATACATCCACATAAATTATTGTTTGTCGTATCTTTAGTAAAATCACTATAATTCGTAATAATAGGATATGCTCCAAAATACATTCCTTCTAAAGTAGCCAAACAAGTACTTTCCGTCCGACTAGTCATACAAATAATTTTAGCTCGTCTACAATAAGTATAAAGTTGCGTTCTATCTGTAATATTTCCAGTCATTATAATCGAATTTGCTTTTTCTGGATATTTTTCTTTAAAATTCTTTACAGCTTGTATAAATGCTTCCGTCGATGGACCAATAAACATAAACTTCCATTTTTTTACAATATCATCTGAAAGTAATTTAATAGCATCTAATAATAACTCATTATTTTTAACATACTCACCTAATCGACCAACGGTTATAACAATATTTTCTTTAGAAATACAATCTATCTCATTCACATTAATATCCAATGTGGATACACCATTAGGCAAATATCCTAATCTATTTCTAAACACAGATGTTTTAGAAAGTACATCATAATAAGACTTTGTCTCTACTGTAAAAAAATCAACATATTGGCTTTTTAATTTTTCTGCATAATTACGAAGCCACATAAATGGCTTATTACCACAAAAATGTTCAAAACCACCTATACCCATATCTAATTTACTATATACTACAATATCTGGTTTCAATTGTTTACAGTATTTAGCAAGTTTCCAAACTATGCTGCCATAATTAAAAAACATAATTACATCAAATTCATGTATATGTTCTCTCAAGTATAATTTTGCTAATTCAATTTGCTTTTTATAATCACTAGTTTCACCAATACAAATCGTATTCACATATGATGAAAACTCTTGATTCCAGACTGTATCACTTTCTCTTGTTTTAAAATACACATAAGTACTATTCCAATTGAAATATTTTGCTAATGTATATAAAAACATACCACAATCTTTATAGGACACCTCAGGTGCATCAGAAGGACCAAATAAAATATTACAAATTCTTTTAGTATTATCCTGACTTTCAATATCCATTCTTCATATCTCCAGAATAAGTATCCACAAATTTTATAGGATCATGGAATAAATTGTAACTTTCACGAATCTTATTATCATCCCATTCCCACCATTTTATTAATAATAATTTTTGAATAATTTCATCTGGAAAACGATATTTAATTATTTTATTGGCCCCTACCACAACTGCATATGGTGGTACATCTTTGGTAATAATACTGCCTGAACCTATAACTGCACCATCGCCAATTGTTACATGATCCCGAATAATACAACGTGCACCAATCCAGACATCATTTCCAATTACAGTGCTACGTTGAAAAGGATCCATATCTGGATATGTAATCTCAGAATTCCATGTTGTCACATAATCCATACGATGACCATTAGGTACAACCAATTGATCTATAGCAATAGAGCAATATGCACCTATAGATTTAATTATGTCATTTCTTATAAATTGATATCCCCACGTAAATTTTCCAATAGGAATATTAGAATATTTTTCAAAATAATATCTAGCTAAATTATCCTTAGCTCCATAATGCTTTAAAGAGTATTCGTGTAAAAACTTAGGACAAATACGTGAACCTTTTATATGACGAATAGCACTCGCAAATAAAATATCCTTAGTACTTACCTCATATTTTTCTTGCAAATTCATAATTATCTCCCCATAACTAACTTATAATCACCTAATGATTTTCCCTCATCATAGAATTGTTTTACACATTTCATAACTTCTACTGGTGTTATCTGTTTCATACAAACTGGCTTTTCACACCAACCAGGACCATTAAATAAAAGATCACAACCAGCACACTTTACAGGTGAAATAATAGCTTTATAAATACGTTGTGGAGCACCACGCCAAACAGGTTGTGACCCATATAAACCTATAACCGGTGTATTAACTGCATTCGCTACATGTACTGGAAAACTACAACCATTAATAGCCAGTTCTGCATTTTTTATGATTTCTCCAACTTCTAAAAGATTAGTTTTACCTCGTAAATCAAGAACGTTATCTGACAAATTAATATCAATATAGCTTTGTGATGATTCACCGATAAGAACAACGAATTTTTCCATTTCACGAAGTTCATTAAATAAGGTTTGCCAATGTTCTTTAGGCCAATTTTTGGCATATCCACCTGTTTCTAAACTAGATACAATATAGTCTTTACCTTGTAAAGGTTCCAACAATTCTTTTACATGCTGCTTATCTACATCCCTAGCATCTGGATATACAAAAGTATCCCAATTAGGCAATGTCGTTACATCAATTCCTGTTGCCTCTTTCAAAAAATGTGCATATACAACAGGCTCAAATGCATGATTCATCCAAGGTTCTATTTCAAGATTATCAGTGAGCCAAAATTTACGTTTATGTGGCAATCCGACACGCTTTTTGATACAAGCTAAAGCATAAATAATAGATACACGATAAAGCGTATCCATTAAATATACCACATCTGAACGCCATAATTTTTTTATAAGATTCCAAGAGCTTTTCTTCGTTTTATCAAATGTAAGATACTCATCTACAAATGGATAGGCTTCCATTAACTGTTTAGCATTTGTATTCCCCACAACAGTTAATTTTATATCTGGATATAATGTCTTAATACCCTTTAATAATGGTGACATCATAACCATATCTCCTAAGCCACCAAACCTACTTAATATAATATGCTTATACATAGTATAATCCCCTAATTAACTAACACCCTTATTTATTCAATTTTTATTACAGTATTATTATTTCAAATACGCCTTCAAATTCCCCCGAATTTGTTCTTGATATCCATCCAATAATTCATATCTCTTCCGATACTGACTACGTTTTTGTGATTTGATTTCTTCAATAGGTTTTCTGTATTCTTCCAATGGAATTTTGAAGAATCGTGGATCTTGTGTAACTGTGCCACCAATGTCTTCCCACAATGGATCGAGTTCAGCTACTTTTGCCTTATGGCCACGCACCATGTGCGTATTGGCGTAGAAACCTTCGTCAGATACGGCGTACATGGATTGAACTTTACAGTATTTAGCGAGTTCCCGAATCAAAAATACGATAAAGTTTTTTGGACGATAGCCAAACATTTTCTTTGTAATATGTTTTGCGTTATCGAGGCCATCCTTATACCCTTGGATGGTACCAATCCACAACGCTGGTTCCCCTTCTAGGCCTTTGCCGAGGCGGATATTCGCATGATATACGCCTTGGTCCCCTAGTTGTAACAGAATAGTAAATAAACCTTCCTTACGTTGACCAGTCATAAAGTTAAGGTGTGCCGTCATGTTTAAATCAGCATCTTCCCAAAGTAGAATACCTTGTTTTAATCCTTCCGGTTTTAGTTCATCGGGATTATATAGCATTTTGATAGTCTCTGGCGTAAATACGTCTTCTAAGGCTGTAAAGTGATTCTTTACCGCATCAATGCGTTCACGCAAGGTAGATTCTTTAAACAAGAAAATACGGCTCATCAACTCATACAGGCCTTCTTGTTTATCTAAAATATGTTGATCTGGTGCGTAGCTTTCAAAAAAAGCCTTGTATTCCATCATCTCTTGTTTGTGGCCTACAGTTCGCAAGAAATGCAAGATTACGCGACGTGTTTCACGCCACGATTTTTTCCCATAAATAGCTCGACCATTAGCCCATTGGTCCTTTATATATTGAAACATACACTCTCCTTAGTTGTTCTATACATTAATAATCGAATCCATCATCCGTTTATGTCCAAAGTCTTCATTGGCTTGTACCAAACCTGCCTCATATATGTCTGGATGTTCAATCATTTTGTTTACGAATTGTTCTAATCCAGCGCGAATCGTATCTACTGAAGATATATCTAAGCTTTCACCAACATGATAATCGCGCAGCACCTCAGGGTTAATTTCAGGCGACACTAAAGCCGGTTTATAAAACCCGATAGCTGTGTAGAGCATGGCGCTCCAGTGATAACGATAGCGTTCAGCACCGTATGGCATCAATATGGCGTCTACATCGAGTAAGGACTTGTCCCAATCGGGGCCGATGAGGTTCGCATGTAAAAATGAAAGTCCTGGCACATCCTTATATTCATCAGCAATAGCATCGAATAGTTCGCCGTCCTCAGGTTTAGCTGTCGCCCCTTGTACCAACAGTTCTACGGGACCTGTAAAGGTAGCCGTTTTGAAAGCATCTAATAAAGGGATAATATTCTTTTCCTTGCGGAATTGACCAAAAAATCCAAGACGAAGTGGCGTATGTGTAGAGAAGGTTGGCATTTCGCCTGTTGATGGCGTAAACACAGGTGGCAAAATAGGACGTACGCGCGGTAGATCACTGCGCAGCATATCGTCGCGCAAGGTGATGACATCTAAGTAAATATTTGTATATCGATTGACACGTTCCGCTTGTTTCAAGAATCGTACGTTTTCACCTTTACCAATACCATGGAAAATAAAATGAACTGGTACCTTTGCATGTTTTAGAGGCGTATCTAATAGCGCTTTTATGTAACGATAGGTAGAGGTCGGAATGATTAGGGCATCACAATTATGTTCCTCTAATTTCTTAGCAGCCGAAGTAAACCATGCACGACGACGGCGTTCACGTAATATAGACAAGAACGGCTTTTTCCATTTCGATGCACCTGCATAGGTCACTACCTCTCCGCCCTCAAGATAGATAACCTCAACGCCATAATCAACCTTGAAGGTAAAGTTCTCCGGCACCATCAATACCGGTTCATGACCTTGGCGTTTTAATTCATTGATGATCATGCGGTCAAATTCCACCTCATGACCGGCGGGCATAATGATACTTTCCAAAATGGCTACGCGCATTATGGTCCTTCCTTTCTCATACTCACACTCGTCTATTGTCTAAAATTTTTATAGTTTCCCATTAGATTTCAATAAATAATATAGCTTTACATACTTAATCATGGTGTAGAAATAGTGGTTCACGGATAGGATAAATCCCATTTTTCCATCTAAAAAGCCTCTATCTAAAATGTACACCTTGAAAAAAGCCCAGCTTGGACGGATAAGAATATCCTTTACAAAGGAGCAAGATTTCCCATTTTCCTTATATTTCTTAGCCGCTAATGTCGTATAATTGTTGAATTTATTGAAGTACTGATGCCAATTATCATAGGTGTAGTGATACATTTTGCCATGTAACTTAGCCTCAGGATAGGTACTGGATATAGTTTCATGTACAAATCCTTCTATATTTGTGCCTTCTTTTGGCATGAATCGTAACACGTAATCGGGACGCAACACGCCATGAGTGGCCTTATTGTGATGGAACACATTGGACCGTTCAATCCAGTATGCTTTTTTATCATCCTTAGCTAGTACATCTTGTATTTCTCGTTGCAATTCTGGCGAAATGCGTTCATCCGCATCGAGGAAAAAAATCCATTCGGACCGAGCCTCTTCGACGGCAAAGCGTCGTTGTTGGGACCAATCGCCGTTCATAGCGTGATGTACGACGCGAGCCCCCATAGATTCAGCAATCTCTACCGTTTTGTCCGTGCTACCGTCATCAATAAGAAGTACCTCGTCAGCAAATTGTGCAGATGCGATACAGTCTTTCATATGTTGTTCTTCATTTTTAGCCAAAATAATGACCGTTACTGTTGCCATATATGTCTCCCCTATTGAATACTATCCCCATGTTTCAAACGCCAAGCCGTAAGTTCCCGCATGGTTTTCATAGAGTTAGCATAGGCTTGCGGCATTTTCTCATCTTCTAAGTATATACCGGTCTTATCCATCCACAAACGGTGATTGAATACGAACGGTCCTTGATTAAATAGGCTCGGCACCATGGCCTCATAGGTTTGCCCCGTGCGTCCTACGAGTTCCGCCAAGGTCGGAATAATTTGAATGCTCATGCCGAATGTGTCTGGTGAAAGCCATTCTTTTTTGATGCCTTGACCGTAGAAAATAATTGGAATCGTGGAGGCCACCTTAGGACCTTCTTCACGAGCGAAGGTAAAGCGTTCACTATGGTCACCAGTGATGACGAATAGAGCTGTTGGATCAACTTGTTCCTCTTTGCTGATAAATTCGCCCATCACATGGTCCGCATACCAAATATGGCCCATTTCGTTGATTTGTTTATCCGTATTCGCAATGGAATCTGGCAAGTTCTTACGAACCTTATCCGCATCATAGCCTTCCTTAGCCACATTTACACTATATGGAGGATGATTTGACGTCGTCATGATGACATTGATGATTTTTTCACCGCGATGTTTGTCCATGTACGCATTGATGGCCTTGAACATATCTCCGTCGGCTACGCCCCAAGCGTTTTCTTCATCGCTTGGCATTTCGGATGCATCGTGGAATTCATCAAAGCCTTGTTCCAACGCAAAGTTCTTAACATTTTGCCAAGTGCTGAACCCGCCGTACCAAAATACGGTTTTATAACCGAGTTTTTTCATGACCGGTCCAATACCAAGTCCATACGGTTCTTGTAACATGCCTACATTATAATTTGGATACATCCCCGTATCCGGCATGCCCGTCAATAATCCGATAATGGCTGGCATCGTGCCCGTTCCTTGAGCCAAGGCCATTTGCGTACCCATCGCCTGAGGACTGGCTGCATATTTGCGACCTTGCTCTACAAGATAGGCTCCAGGTTCGTTGAATTCAGCAAGGAATGGCCACAATCCATAGGATTCTCCGAGAATGATGTTAATAGACTGTGGTTGTTGCTGTAATCGTTCTGTTGTTAACGTTTTTGTGAAAGCTTCATCAAATCGTGTACTGCTAGGATTACCGCCAATGGATTGTATTTTTTCATGTAATTCAGCAGGCGTTAAATGAATATCCTCTAATTCTGAAGTCCGTTTCGCAATGGATTTTACACGGTATAAGGCTTGTGCATCATCCAAAATGGTTTCATTTAATAGATTAGAATTAAGGCGCGCTGCGCTTTCCCAGTTAATGGAATTCGTGTAACCAAAGGCGCCACCAAAGCGGAAAAATAAGAATAGCACACCAAATCCAACAAAGCTGAGAATACCCGTAATCCATTTACTGCGCTTGGTGCTAGGTGCCCATTGAATGGTGTTCGTATTGAGGACTTTCACCAATAGCCAAGTCAAACCTATGCTAAGCGCAATGCCGCCTATTAAAAATGGGATAGCATGGTATTCATTGATACCCGTATTGATAATGGCATGAATATCGTCATGTTTGCCATTGATAAGCATCGCATTATACGAAGAATTGAATATGGTATAAAACGGAATTCGCCCCATAAAGAGCAACGTAAATAGAATCGTAACAAGGCCATACCAAACCTTGCGCACACCTTGGGACTTCCATTTAGACCATACGATGGACGGCAATGTGCCAAATATCAGTCCTACGAGCACAATGGATCCAACCGTTTTCAAACTCAATCGAAAGCCGAGCCACAAGGACATCAAAATGTCACTCATCGTAGCCGTAGCCAATTGGGACTGAAAAATGACTAAAAATACAATTCTAAAGAGCGTAAACAAGATAGAAAAGAACAAAAACGCCTTTATCTCTTGTTGAATTCCCTGTATCCAATTCAACCAACGATTCATACCATTCCCCAACTTTATAACTGTCTACAAATTTATACTAAATATACTAATATTTACATGCTATATGTACTACACATAGCCACTATATATTTGGATACCTCTTATATCACTATGTATTCGGATATTTCCTACACTGAGGCCCTTTGCACCGCTTGCATTTTCCACAGCCCCTATCCGTAGTTTTCTGGCCGTGGTCATCTGTGAAATCTACGGTTAGTCCTTTTTTGTGGACTTTTTGGATTCTTTTTTCAAGGCTTTTTCTAATTTCTTAGCCTTTTTATCCTTCTTAGCGTCTTTGTCTTTCTTTTTCTTATCTTTTTTAGCCTTTTTCCCTGAAAGCTTCGCCCATTCTTCTTCCACTCGTTTCAGTTGTTTTTTGATAAGCTTATCGATTTCCTTTTGTTGTTTGGTTTTAGTTGTATCATCACCAGATTGTTTGGAGTACAACAAGGAATTTACCATATCATAAGGATCTAAAGACGTGCGAACATCTCTGTCTAATACGCTTTCATCATCAATATCTTCGAGGTCATGATCTACATCGTGTAACTTAACTTGCTCCATCGCATAATCTAAGTTGTCTTGATTCGACGCACCATAGCCCATCGGTTTATCAAAGGAAAGAACATCGCCAAACAAATCGCGTTCCAAGCTTTCATAAGAATTAAGCATGCTCATGCGGTCTTGAACGGTCTCAATTTGATTCCACAATTCCATCAAAT
This sequence comes from Veillonella sp. T34266-5, assembly GCF_002959815.1. Taxonomy (NCBI): domain Bacteria; kingdom Bacillati; phylum Bacillota; class Negativicutes; order Veillonellales; family Veillonellaceae; genus Veillonella; species Veillonella sp. T34266-5. Next base: position 208,115 of record NZ_PPCZ01000004.1, on the reverse strand, counting down.
TCGCCGTATACTGCATGCGTTCCTTAACCTCTAAATAGGCTTGATGAATAACAAACAGTTCTTTTTCATTAAGACCTTCTTCAGCACCGATTTCTTCAATCATTTGCTGAATCTCTTGATCACGATTATAACGCTCTACTAAGGCACTGCGAATTTCTTCAATAAGACTAGCTGACACGCGTTCCATACGTTCCTCCTTTATGGTATATACTCAGCCCTAATCACTATGATTAATCATTACGAATCAATACATACCATGGTGAATAGAAAAATAAATTTTTATACTCTCTAATCTATTATTATATCAGAAAATATGCGGATTTACTGAAGATAATAGAAAAAGATATCCCCTGAAGGATATCTTTTTAGTAACTTATAAAATTTATTTTTTATTAATCTCTTTTAAATGCATCCATACTGAATTTATAATGCGTTTTTTGTAATTCTTACTATCTCGTTCAGTTATAAAATAATATTTTACAACTGAATTAATATATAATTCACCATCTTTGAAGCAGTTTTTTTAGATGTATTCCAATATAAGGTCAATTTACTAAAACACATTCACCCTATACACTAATATGCGTTCTTTTTCATCACGTTCTTGAAATAAATCACCGCATTGTATTATTTCTTCTGCTTCGAGGCGCACGTGGTTATTTAGGAAGTTTTCTACTTCTTCGTTAACATAGTAGAAGAATAATAGAATTTCTCTCGGATGATGATATAACGAATCAAATATATTACCTAGTACACGTTTGATGGTATGAAGTGCAAAGGGGTTAAAGAAAAAGCATCGATCTGCATTATCTGGCAATGTATAGGTAGCTGCATCACCGAGGACAAAGGATACACGGTTCTTGGCAGCTGGGCTTTCACCATTTATAATGGCACGTTCATACAAACGTTCATCGTATTCTATACCAATGGAATGACACCGCGTCTGATTCGCCATAAATATGCTGACGCGGCCCTTGCCACTACCATAATCAATGAGAGTATTTTGTTTCGTAATATAACCACTATTGGCAAGGCGTTCAAGAACACAATAATCCGTTGGCTCATATGGATGATGCTCTGCATCCGAACGGCTATCATCACGGCCTGTGGTTTTAATCTGTAACACTTGTTCCCATTCCTGTTCGCTTGTCATCGTATCCTGCTCCCTATTGCTTATATATGTACATTATAGTTTTATTAATGTTCTTATGAATCATTGTATACATAGATTGCATCATTTACAAACATTAGATAATCATGTAATATAATATATGACAAAGGAAGTCAATGTGTGACACATTTTCACGCAAACGAAAAAGGAGGGTGCCCGCCCTCCTTTTTCTGTGCTAGTTACTGACGAAAATATCTATCTAGCCACTTGCAGATGTAGTGACAGGTTACACCTGCTATGATAGACACTATTAAGGAAGTCAAAGTGTCAAACACATTTTCACCCCCTTTCTGTTACCAGTATGGGGCAGTAACACCTATAGTATACAACAAAAGCATCCTCCATGGGTGCTTTTGTTGTATTTACCATATATGATTCAGATATGATATACTTAAGAGTAATATTTCAATTTTTCTCATGTGCAGAATTGTATCTCATAAAAAGGAGTATTTACTTACATGGACAGTGATCTGACCTTAGATTTTATAATTATCGTCATTTTAATCATCGCGAACGGCATTTTTTCTATGACCGAGCTCGCCATTGTCAATGCTAAGAAGCGCCGTCTCGAGGAGATGGCCGAGTCTGGCAATGAGCGCGCCAAGAAGGCCTTTGAGTTGGCGGAGAATCCGAACGAAATGTTCTCTACCATCCAAATCGGCATCACCCTCGTCGGCATTTTGACTGGTTTGTATTCCGGTGCCACCTTTTCTGCGCCGTTAGAGGACGTTTTGGTGAAAGCCTTCCCTAGTATCGCTCCTTATGCGGCTTCTATCAGTTCCTTCTTGATTGTTGCCATCATCACCTATTTATCGCTTGTCATCGGCGAATTGGTGCCTAAACGCCTAGCCATCAACAGCCCTGAAGCGATTGCCGTTGTTGTTTCCAAGCCGATTTACTGGCTTTCACAAGCATTAAAACCAATCGTACTGTTCCTCGGCGTGTCTACGGATTTTCTATTGAAAATATTGGGCGTCACTGTGAAAGAAGAAGCGCCTGTAACAGAGTCGGAAATCAATAAAATGCTCACCGAAGGCGTAGCCATGGGGGCCTTTGAAGAAGAGGAACCAATCCTCGTGGAAAACATTTTCCACCTAGCAGACATGAACGCAGGCGATGTCATGACACCGCGGACGCAGCTCAAATGGATTGACTTGAACTCATCCGAAGAAGAAATCATGGAAGTCCTAAAAACAGCGAACCAATACCGCATTCCAGTAGGTGAAGACTCGCTCGACGAATTACGCGGCGTAGTCAATGTAACCGATGTGATGGTCCAATGCTTACAAGGCGAAAAATCCTTACATCATGTAATCCATTCTTGTCTGAAAGAACCATTGCTCGTACCTGAGTCCATTTCTCTTATGAAATTACTCAACACATTGCGTAACGAAGGCGTTCACGAAACCATCGTCCTCGACGAATACGGCGGCTTTAGCGGCCTCGTTACCTTGCACGACATCATGGAAGAAATCGTAGGCCTCATGCCATCCGGCGAAGAAGAGCGCCAAGAAGAAGAAAACCGCATCGTCGAACGCGAAGACGGCACTTGGCTCGTAGACGGTCTACTCGACGTAGACGAATTCAAAGAATTCTTCCACATCGATAAAGAACTACCACGCGAAGAAGACGACCTCTACAAAACACTGGGCGGCCTCATGAACCTTCTATTCGGTAGAATCCCACGCGAAGGCGACAAAACCAGCTGGGACGGATACACATTCGAAATCGTGGACATGGATAATACACGGATAGACAAAATTTTGGTTAGTTATGTTGAACCAGTTGTGGAACAAACAGAAGAATAAGGATTGCAGAGAGAACCCCTCCTGAAAGCCGACACGCTACTGCGCTACGCGGAGCCCGAAGTCGTTTTCAGGAGGGGTTCTCTCTTCTTCTATTCTACGTTTGTTGCACAACTTGGTTAACATAATCTATTGTGAATAGACAGGCCGGGTCTGACTCCGGCCTACGGCCTCCGCAGGGCCGACGCAGGGTGTGAGCTAACAGAGGAGCGTAGCGACGTATGGGAGCCACACATCGCTAATCCAGAGGCGTAAGATTTTCCATCAGAAAATCCACAGCATCTGGGAAAGTCGTTTTTGGAAGTCTATTTTTTTATTACTACTATACTATGATTCTACGTGCTCAAATTTTCATTTCTACTGTAATTCGCACAACTTGGTTCAACACAATCTATGAGAGAGACACGCTATCGCGCTAAAGCGGGACCCGAAGTTGTTTTGGTAGCACCATGTGTCTTTTTCTTTCTTACTGTAGTTCGCACAACTGGTTAAACATAATCTATGAGAGAAACACGCTACGCGGAGCCCGAAGTCGTTTTTAGGAGGGGTTCTCTCTTCTTCTATTCTACGTTTGTTGCACAACTTGGTTAATTTAATCATCTAAAGCTTTTTTTAGTTCTTCTAACGTTTTATAACTAGGGTATTTCAAATCTCTAGTTATTTTCTTTGCTTCTTTCATCGCATCTAATGTTTTTTGATTATATTTATCTCTATCTTTTTCTTGTTTCATAATTCCACCAACCTTTATCAAAACTATTATAACCTAAATTTCTCCCCGAAGGTCCCCTCTTCCTAATATAATTAATATCCTTATAGAATTTTTATCTAAAGTGTAGTATTATTTAATCGTATAAAATATATATTTCGTAGTAGTTATTGCTTTCACAATAATCTCTATTACGTGTGTGAAGGAGAGGATTATGAATCGTAGTGTATTAGGTTTGACCGCAGCACTGTTGATGGGTGCACTCATCATCGGCGGTTGTGGGTCGAATCAAGATAATCAGGATACGAGTCTCAAGGTGCGGACGATCACGATTGGCGAAGAGGCTGGTACGACGAGTGCTGGGTATTCGGGGACCATTAAGAATCGGACGGAAACGAATTTGGCGTTTCAGGTGGGCGGTCGCGTGATTAACAAGTTTGTCAGTGTTGGTACGGCTGTGCAGGCCGGTCAGGTGATTGCTCAGATTAATGGCGCTGACACGGCGAGTCAGGTGCAAAATGCGCAAGGTGCTGTTACAGCGGCGCAATCCGCCTATGATTTAGCCAGTACGAATGCTGAAAGATATCGTGCTTTGTACGCTGAGCAGGCTATCAGTAAATTGCAATTGGATCAAGCGGAAAATCAACTGAATGCGGCGAAGGCTCAGTTGCAACAGGCTCAAGCAGGTCTCAATTTAAGCAACAATCAAAATAGTTATACTACTTTGGTTGCTCCAGATAGCGGTATTATCACGGCCCTCAATGTCGAGGCCGGTCAGGTCGTGGCAGCAGGCCAGGCTATAGGTACCTTGGCGGCCGGTCACGAACCTGAGGCAGTCATCGCTTTGCCAGAGCAAGAAATGAGTAAGATTCATCCAGGCAGCACAGCTACCATTAGTTTTTGGGCTTTGCCTGATGTGAAAGTACAAGGTATTGTCCGTGAAATTTCACCGGTTCCAGACCCTGTAGCGCGGACGTATACGGTCAAAATTACCTTACAAAATCCTCCAAAAGATGTGCAACTCGGTATGACCATCAATGCCATTCTCAATCAAACGGATACAGCGGATATTTCCATACCGTTGACGGCGTTGGTGAAAGACAAACAAGGTAATAACGCAGTGTATATCATTCGAGACAAGAAAGCACATCTCGTTCCTATTCAAACTGGCGAATTTGGTAATAATTCGGTCATTGTTAAAAATGGCCTTGCTAAAGGGGATATTGTCATCACCGCAGGGACCCAACAATTACAAGAAGGAACGGCGGTGCATGAATGAAGAAGTTTAACTTAGCAGATTGGGCTCTGCGCCATAAATCTATCATCTACTACTTCATCGCCGTACTCCTCACCTTTGGTATATTCTCGTTCACCTACATGGGACGCATGGAAGACCCAGACTTTACGATGCGTACCATGGTCGTCGGTGTCTCATGGCCCGGTGCTTCACCGCAACAAATGTCGGACCAAGTAACGGATAAGCTCGAAGAAAAACTACGAGATTTGCCGGGTGTAGATTATACGAAGTCTTTCACAGACGGTAGTAAATCGGTTATTTATATCAATCTGAAAGAAGATTTACCATCGAACAAAATTCGTCCTGCCTGGGAAGAAGCGCGGAATATGATCAATGACGAATGGAAATCTTTGCCATCCGGCGTGCAAGGCCCGTCCATCAACGATCGATTCGATGATGTGTACGGCACAATTTACGCGCTTTCAGGTGACGAATTCTCGTACGAAGAGAAACGGCAACAGGCAGAAGATTTAAAACGGCAGCTCTTGTCCGTTCCGAATGTTAAAAAGATTACCCTCATCGGTGTGCAAGAAAAGTCCTTAGATGTAACGATTAACAAGGACAAGCTCGCATCGTATCAGGTGAGCACGCAACAATTATTGACGGCCCTCAAACAGCAAAGCGCCATGGTGCCAGCGGGCATGGTCAATACGGATACGAATAATGTATATTTACGCATTAACGGCGTCTTTGATAGCGTGGATGCGGTAAAAAATATGCCTGTTCGCATCAATAACCAGACGATTCGACTCGGCGATATTGCGGACGTAACGATGACCTATAAGGATCCTTCCAGTCCACAGTTCTACTACGAAGGCAAGCCGGCCATTGGCATCGCCATTTCCATGGATGCGGGTGCCAATAACATCGAGTTTGGTAAGGCTATCGATACGAAACTAAAAGAGCTAAAAACGACGATTCCTGCAGGCTTAAGCCTCGACCAAGTATCGAATCAGCCTCACATTGTTAAGGAATCCATTGGCGATTTCTCGCAATCTTTATTCGAAGCCATCGCCATCGTATTGCTCGTCAGCTTTGCATCCCTCGGCATTCGTACGGGCATCGTAGTGGCCCTCACCATTCCGGTCGTCGTGTCTACAACGTTTGTACTGATGTATGAAAATGGCATTTATTTGCATAAGGTTAGCCTTGGTGCCCTCATCTTGGCACTGGGCCTGCTCGTAGATGACGCCATCATCGTCGTTGAAATGATGAGCGTTAAGCTCGAAGAAGGCTTTAACCACTGGCGCGCCGCAACGTTCGCCTATGAATCGACGGCCTTTCCGATGCTGTCCGGCACGCTCATTACCTGTGCCGGCTTCTTGCCTCTCGCCTTGGCGGAGGGCATGGTTGCAGAATTCACAAAATCCCTGTCCATCGTCGTCTTTATGGCCCTCATCCTATCCTGGATTGCGTCCGTTCTGGTCAGTCCGGTGCTGGGCTATAAAATCATCGAAAACAAGGCCGAGAAACCCGATTCGGAATGGACTCGTCGCGATTATATTATGCATCGTATGAAAACCGTTTTTTATGCTCGTTTTGAAAGTCTACTTCACTGGGCACTAGGTCATCATAAGGCCGTTTTACTCATAACATTAGGGGCTTTCATCCTATCCTTGCTTTCATTACCGCTCATCAAACAGGAATTTTTCCCATCATCGACGCGGAATGAAATCATCGTATCCATGCAATTTCCTCAAAGCTCGTCCATCGATTATACCCAAAGCCAAGCTAAATCGCTGGATGCTTTGTTAAAGGATAACGAACATATCGACCATTTCACCACCTATGTAGGCGAAGGGTCACCAAGATTTGTATTAACATTAGAACCGGAATTGCCGCGTGCTAATTTCATGCAAACCATCATCGTTACCAAATCCTTAGAGGATCGAGATGCGTTGTTCAAGGATTTACAAGATCAACTAAACGATCAATATCCATCGGCGCTCATCAATATGCAATTCGTCCAAATCGGACCGCCGTCCAAATACCCTGTTATGCTCCGCGTATCGGGTCCTGATGCGTCTGAGGTTAAAACGATTGCAAACGATGTGAAAGCCAAGATGCAAGAAGATAAGGATTTACATAATATCGCCTTCGATTGGCCGGATACAGAGCCAGTTGCTCAAATCCACATCGACCCAGATAAAGCACGTTTGTTAGGCATTAATAGTTACGCCGTATCGCTTCATCTACAAAGTTTATTATCCGGCACTAAATCCGGTGAATACTACGAAGGAAACCAAACCATTCCTGTTACTTTCAGATTAAGCGGCAATGAAAACCACAACTTGGCGGCACTTTCATCATTACCAATCCAAACAGGAAATGGTTCCTATGTACCGCTCAGCCAAATCGCAACGATTTCTATGAGTCAAGAAGAAGGCATTATTTGGCACCGCAACATGATGCCAACTATCAGCATTCATGCTAATGTAGGACCAGGCGTACTCGGTAATGCTAAGACAAAAGAAATTTACAATAAACTTGCTGAATATCGTCAAGACTTACCAACTGGCTATACTATTGATCTCGATGGTTCTGCTGAAAAGAGCGTCACTGCTGTACAAAAATTGCTCGTGCCAATGCCAATCATGCTCTTTGCGATCATGACGATTCTCATGTTCCAATTAAAGAGAATTGCCCTTATGTTTATGGCCCTATTTACGGCCCCGCTTGGACTCATTGGTGTTGTACTGGCCTTAAATATTACGCGTACACCAATTGGATTTATGGCCATACTCGGCATCATTGCCCTCTCCGGCATGATCATTCGTAACTCCATCATCCTGTTGGACCAAATCGAAATTCACCGCGCCGAAGGACAATCTGCCCGCGAAGCCATCATCAACTCCGCTACATTGCGTTTCAGACCAATCATGCTAACCGCCATCGCGGCCATCCTTGGTATGATACCACTCATGGGATCCGTATTCTGGAGTCCACTCGCCATCGCATTCAGCGGCGGTCTACTCGTAGCAACCATACTAACACTCATCGTATTACCAGTTATGTACGCAACATGGTATAAGGTTAAATAAGTAATATATAATAGATATCTATTATAATCTAATAATTGATTGACTACTAATTCTGATAATGTTAATATAATTTTGACAAGGGAAATAAATAAGTTGCAATGTATTCACGCAACAAAGAAAAAACAGCAGGGTGGCAGCCCTGCTGTTTTATATTGCCTTACATACATATCCCTATTTTAAAATAGAACAGGCCTGTTCTATTTTTTAGGAGCACTATACATACCCTTTTTAAATTAGTACACGCCTGTTCTATTTTTTTGAAGTACCATACATACCCTTCTTAAATTAGTACACCCTGTTCTATTTTTTAGAAGCACCATACATACCCTTCTAAAATTAGTACACGCCTGTTCTATTTTTTAAGAGCCTATTTATTACATACAAAAAATCAGCAAATCACAAAATCTGCTGCCTCATACCCTACTTATAGCCCTTCCCACTCATACCCAGCCGGTGGAAGTTTTAAGCAAAATAGGATAAGTAGTATTTCCGAACGACTTTTGAGTAAACCTAAAAAATCAGCAGATAATCATCTGCTGATTTTCTTCTAGTTTAGCCTGTTGTATTTAATAAGGAAAGCTGAGCATGACTTTCATGCGACTTTGGCCCTGCGGAGCCAGAAGGGCGTAGTCAGACCCGGCCGGTGGAGCAGGGAAGTTATGCTCAGCTTTCTCCCCTTATTAAACTACAACGGCCGTCCCATTACATGTCACCATAAGCATGCCGTTTTGAGCACCTACTGTGCTGTATTGGAATGATACGCCAATAACGGCATTAGCGCCGATTTTACTAGCCCGTTTTGCCATTTCATCGAGTGCCGCTTGGCGGGCATTCATTAGGGAATCTTCGTAGCTACCGCTACGGCCACCAACGATATCACGAATGCCAGACATAAAATCTTTTACGAAGTTACGACCTTCAACGACTTCGCCAAATACGATGCCTTTGTACTCTTGTACAGGTTTATTCTCAATATGCATAGTTGTAGTAATAATCATAATTGTATCCTCTCTAATTGACTACAATATATTTTGATTTATTATAGCAAGACTTTTACAGAAATACAATTACATATTATGGCATGTACAAAAAAAGACCTATTCACTACTTTCATAATGAACAGGTCTAGTTTTTTTGCGTTTTTATTTATCAAAATCGCGGTCTAAGTTTACTTCTTTCAACGGAACGAGTTTAGTTTTGTTAATGTATTTGTAACCTAGGTAAACAGCGAAGAAGATAGGCAATCCGATGTACGCAACGGATACGCCATACCAGTCGATGGTGTCGCCTGTGAAAGCGGAGTAGTTTTGGCCACAGATGATGATGACGCATAGGATGAACGCCAAGATTGGACCAAATGGGAACAACCACGCCTTGTAAGGCAATTCTTTAAGGTCTCTGCCTTGTGCAATGAACGCACGGCGGAAACGATAATGGGAAATGGCAATACCTACCCAAGCGATGAAACCGCAAAGACCAGAGATGTTAACAATCCATGTATACGCTGTACCTTCGCCGATGAAGCTTGTAAGGAATGCAAACAAGCCAATAGCTGTAGTCAATACCAATGCTGGTACTGGAACGCCGCGTTTATTGAGTTTAGCAAAGATTTGTGGCGCTTGACCTTCCTTAGCGAGTGCATAGAGCATACGCGTAGAGGAATAAAGGCCAGAGTTACCAGCACTCAATACGGCTGTTAAGATGATAGCATTGATAAAGCTAGCGGCGAACGCGAATCCAAAGCGGTCAAATACGAGTGTAAATGGAGAGATGGATACGTTTTCTACACTGGAATTCAATAGGTTTGGATCAGTGTAAGGAATGAGGAAACCGATAACTGTGAAAGCCCCAATATAGAACAACAAAATGCGCCAGAAGATGGAATTAATCGCTTTTGGCACGTTCTTTTCAGGGTCTTCTGCTTCCCCAGCGGCTACGCCGATAAGTTCAGTACCTTGGAAGGAGAAGCCAGCTACCATGAAGATAGCGAGGATGGATTCCCAACCGCCTACGAATGGTGCTTCCCCTACTGTCCAGTTCTCAAGTCCAGGGGATGTACCGCCGATACCAAAGATGAGCATAAAGCCGCAGAATAGGAATACGAAAACGGTAATAACCTTGATGGACGAGAATACGTATTCGCTTTCACCAAAGGAACGAGTGGACAAATAGTTAAGCCCAAATAGAATTAACAGGAACAATGCGGACCAAACGATGGCCGGCACGTCAGGGAACCAATATTTCATGATAAGCGCCCCTGCCAACACTTCGGCAGCCAATGTAATAGCCCAGTTAAACCAGTAGTTCCAACCTAAAGCAAAGCCAAAGGCAGGGTCTACATAGCGTTTTGCGTAGGTTCCGAAAGAACCTGGAATCGGCAAGTACGTCGCCATTTCCCCAAGGGATGTCATGAGGAAATATACCATGATACCGATGAGGCCATAGGCCACAAGAGCGCCACCAGGACCAGCCGTACTTACTACTTCACCACCGGCTACGAATAAGCCTGTACCGATGGCACCACCCAAGGCGATCATATTCATATGACGCGCTTTGAGGGATCGTTTTAAATGTTTTTGAGTATTAGAAGTATACTCTACGTTAGTATTCTGATTATCTGCCATGGGTCACCTCTTACAAATCTAGATTGCGCACATATTTTGCGTTATCTTCAATAAATTTACGTCGAGGTTCAACCTTGTCGCCCATAAGAACCGTAAAGATTTTATCAGCTTCGATGGAATCTTCTAAGCTAACTTGTAAAATCGTACGATTTTCAGGGTTCATTGTTGTTTCCCATAATTGTTCAGGGTTCATTTCACCTAAACCTTTGTAACGTTGAATTGTAATACCATCACGGCCTACTTCATCAAGCTTAGCAGTCAATTCTGCATCAGAGTACACATACCAATGGGATTTACCTTTTTTAATTTGATATAAAGGCGGTTGTGCGATGTAGATATGGCCTTCTTCTACTAATGGTTTCATATAGCGGTAGAAGAATGTAAGAAGCAATGTACGGATGTGAGCGCCGTCAACGTCCGCATCTGTCATGATGATAATTTTGTTATAACGGGATTTTGTAATATCAAATTCGTCACCAATGCCTGTACCGAATGCGGTAATCATGGAGCGAATTTCGTTATTTGCCAAAATCTTATCAAGACGCGCTTTTTCTACGTTAAGAATCTTACCGCGCAATGGCAAAATCGCTTGATAACGACGGTCGCGGCCTTGTTTTGCAGAACCGCCCGCAGAATCACCTTCGACGAGATAAATTTCTGTCATAGATGTATCTTTTTCGGAGCAATCTGCCAATTTACCAGGAAGACTAGATACTTCCAACGCATTTTTACGGCGAGTTAAGTCGCGGGCCTTACGAGCTGCCTCGCGAGCACGGCTTGCCATCGTTGCTTTTTCGATGATTTTCTTCGCATCTTGTGGATGTTCTTCAAAGAATGTTTTAAGACCTTCAGACACGATAACATCGGTAATACCTTTAACTTCACTATTGCCAAGTTTAGTTTTAGTTTGACCTTCGAACTGAGGTTCTAATACTTTCACAGACACAACTGCTGTCAAACCTTCACGTACGTCCTCACCGGAAAGATTGCTTTCATTTTCCTTAATCAAACCGGATTTACGTCCGTAATCATTGAGGGTACGCGTCAAGGCAGCACGGAAGCCGGATAGATGGGTACCGCCGTCAACAGTGTTGATGTTGTTTACGAAGGACAACAAGTTTTCGCTGTAGCTATCGTTGTATTGCAATGCCACGTCTACCACAACGTCATCCTTTGTATTTTCAATGTCGATAACAGTTGGGTTAACAACTTCTTTGTTTTCGTTCAAGAATGCGATGAAAGAACTTAAACCACCTTCGTAGTGGAAGCTTTCAATACGAGGTTCCTCTTGGCGCATATCGCTCAATGTGATGCGAAGGCCCTTATTAAGGAATGCCAATTCTTGTAAGCGAATTTTCAAGGTATCAAAATTGAACACCGTTGTTTCAAAGATTTCAGGATCTGGTTTGAAAATAACCGTCGTACCTGTACCTTCAGCCTTGCCGATTTCGTGCAATTCGGATGTTTTATGACCGCGTGCAAAATCGATTTCTTGAATGATGCCATTTTGAGATACTTGCACCTTAGTCCATTCACTCAACGCATTTACTACGGAAATACCTACGCCGTGAAGACCGCCGGACACCTTATAACCGCCGCCGCCGAATTTACCGCCAGCATGCAATTTTGTTAAAACCAACTCTACCGCAGACATGCCGGATTCATGCATTCCTGTTGGAATACCACGACCATCATCGACAACGGTAATACTATTATCTTCATTAATGGACACTTCGATATGCGTCGCATACCCTGCGAGCGCTTCGTCCACTGAATTGTCTACTACTTCATAAACGAGGTGATGCAAACCGCGAATGGACGTACTACCAATGTACATTCCTGGGCGTTTACGGACCGCGTCTAGACCCTCAAGAACTTGTATATTCTGAGCGCCATAATTTTCTTCAGCCATTAAACAAACTCCTCCTAACGACATAAACCGCAACATGCTCATACACAACACATCTGCGGTGCTAGATTATCTCTTTATTATACTATAGATTGCTTGTATCGTGAAAGCCCTATAATTTGCTACTTAAAAGCATATAAAACTCATCAATCCGTTTTTTTAATGTTTTAAGTGATATACCAGAAGCATACACACCATCATCTGTTACAATATATGTTTTTACCTTATCCTCGGGCACCACATACACGACCTCTGCGTCATAATGCGAAATGCCCGTCCTATGATGCTTACCAGATTCCGCATGAATCATAGTAATAATTGAATTCATAGGGATACTAAAATTATCGCCAATATGTAAGTACATAAATCTCCTTATTCTTTTGAGGCGGATGGGGAGTGCTTTCTCGCTCCACCGGCCGGGTCTGTCTACGCCCTGCGGGCTCCGCAGGGCCAAAGTCGCTGCGAAAGTACTCCCCATCCACCTCATACAGCCTAATGTTATTCCAATATACCCCTAAGCATATTTAGCTCCTTAGTTTTTTCTTCGCTCAAGAATTTTGATCTGTATTTATTACACAGGTTGATAACGTGTTGGTCTGTCAATTCTTCAAGCCGTTTGTGGGTAATGAGCATGGTGGCCATGTACATATGGTTTCGGCTAATAGATCCATGGTAGACCTTATCTAGATAGAAGTAGATCAATTCTCGCATGGCTATGGAAAAATCTTTAAAGGTACATTTTATGTATTGTTGAGCTTCGCTATATTTTATATACGGACGTCGTCTGATTTGTGTTTTTATATCATTAATATGACTGCGATGCATTTCATATTCGCAGGACACACAATATTTTGTTTGCCTGTTCATCAATGTATGGCAGCGATCGCATCGATGAAATCCATGTTCTAGTAAATAGATTTCCTTTTTACGACTACTAATGAGCACCTTACGAAATGGTTCTCTTAATGTCTCTTCTGCTAAGCTTTCAACCATAACATCAATGGATTTCATATCATCATCGGACAAGGCGATTTTCGACATGTCGATATAGCCATCTATATCGGGCATATCGATTTTCAAAATTTCGGTATTAACCGTTTCTTTCACATAGCTCTGCCGATGCATGATAAGGCCCATTTCGGTGATGATATCACTCTTATAATAGTCATTGATAGCCTTAAGGATGCGTTTTTGGTTCATTTTAACCTCTTGCATCCACTGCGAAGTATCGGCGCTGAGCACGATTTTTGGAGGCTTGATATCGATAATGCGCGTATGACCAGCAAAAATGGGGCCCACCACATCACGCCAATGATGAATAAGTGTATTCAGTTTGAATTGTTCCAGTAAACCTAACTCATGTAGGCCACCAGCTAAGCACATATCAAGGCTTTCCATAATGGATGTGCCCCTCCTGACATTGAATAAATTGAACCCCTTGCAGGTTTTCAAAATCATGTATATCCGTCGTGGTAATGACGGTTTGAATGCGTTTATGAATGAACTGCAACAAATTGTTCCGTCTAGCCTCGTCAAGCTCGCTCAACACATCGTCTAACAGCAATACGGGATATTCGCCTACTTCAGATTTGATGAATTCTAATTCGCTCAGTTTTAGTGAAAGCACGGCCGTCCGCTGCTGTCCTTGGGATCCAAATTTTTTTAAATCGATAGCATCGGAAAAGAATCGTAAATCATCGCGATGAGGTCCTACGCTCGTCGTCATGCGATGACGATCTTGAGGCAATGCGTCTTGCAATAAATCGTAAAAGGCCTCCTTCGTGTACACGATATGGCCTTCCTCCCCATACGGTTGTTCATAGCCGATAGTTAGATTTTCAAGGCCACCCGTCAATTTACGATTCATCAAATCGATGAGCAAATTGATTTTCTTTAGACTTTCCATCCGTTTTTTTACGATGAAAGCCGCCATATCCGCCAGTTGTACATCCCATTCAGCAAGAGGAATATTTTGTTTACCGCGATATTCCTTTAATAATGTATTCCGTTGCTGCAATAACCGATTGTATTGTAACAATTTATGATAATAGGTAGCGCTGGTTTGGGATATTTCCATATCTAAAAATCTACGCCGACCCGATGGGCTCCCCTTGATAAGCTGTAAATCCTCTGGGCAGAATATGACCGTATTTAATGTACCTATCAATTCCTTCTGGGAAATCTTAGTATCATTTAAGCGGATATCCTTAGGCCCTTGGCGAAATAGCTTGATATTGACCTTTTGCGGTGTATCCTTTTTCTCAAAGTTCACCACAATGCCCGCTTCATCAGCATTGAATAATAGCATATCCGATGTGTCATTTGTGCGGTGGCTTTTACCAATGGTACCGACGTAAATAGCCTCTAAAATATTGGTTTTACCAGCCCCATTGGTACCGTACAAGACGATGATTTCAGGCTGCAAATCTATTGTTAAATCCTTATAGTTGCGAAACTGGAACAATTGCAGTGAGTTAATTCTCACCGATTATGCCTCCTCTTTGGTAACGATGAATTCCACATCGAGGCCTTCTACACCAATCACATCGCCAACGCGACATTTTTTACGTTTTTCTGTAACGATAGTGCCATTTAATGTAAGAACTTGATCATCGATGAGGCCTTTTACTTGGCCCCCTGTTTCAATGACGCCTTCCAATTTGAGCAATTGATCGATTTGAATGTACTCCGTATGGATTGGTACAGGTTGTTGTTTCATAACGTCCTCCTATGGTGGACAAATTACAGAATTAAGAATTCGTACGAACAGGTGTAACTACGTACGTATAGTTCGGATTATTATCTTGGCGAATCACAACAGGACCATTTTGTTTTAAGTACATATGGATGTTATCGCCTGTACTGTGACGCAAAATATCTGAAATGTAACGACCATTGAAGGAAATGGTGAACGGTGTGCCCTTAAATTCCACAGGAATTTCTTCCTTCGCCATACCGATTTCAGCATTTTGGCTGGACAAAGTCACTTGTTCTTCGGACCAGTCATAGCGAATTACGTTATAACTCATATCCTTTGCCAACAAGGATACACGATCAACAGCGCCGGCAAAGTCCTTGCGGTCTACAACGGCACTGGAGTCGAATTGAGCAGGAATTACCTTTTCGTATTCTGGGTATGTGCCTTCGATCAAGCGGGAAATAATGTAGATGGATTCGAACATGAACACGATTTGTGTGCGGTTCCAAATGATTTTAATAATAGAAGGATTATCGGTTGGCAATAAACGAGATACTTCTGCCAAAGCCTTTGTTGGAATGATGACGCGCATAGGGGATGTGGCAGGTTCATCGATAGTTACCTTTTTAACAGCCATGCGATGTGTATCGGTAGCAACCATGGTCACTTCTTTGTCGTTTGCATCTTTAATTTCTAGCAAAGCACCAGCAAATACAGGTCGATCATCGTCGCTTGCTGCAGCGTAGTTTGTAAGGTCGATGAGTTCTTTCATAGCTTGGCTATCGATATTCACATAATCTTGGTCGTGAATTTGTTCTACCAAGGAAAAATCATCTGGATGCAAGGTTACTAAATTAAATTCAGAAGAACCGGACGTGATTTTTAGCGTATTGCCATCCTCTGGTTTACTTAATTGAATTGTTTCGCCTGGTAATTTGCGGATTAATTCTTGGAAATAACGAGAAGCAACCACTAATGTACCTGGTTCTAAGATTTCGGCGTCGATTGTTAATTTGATGCCCAATTCGAAATCGTTGCCTTGTAATTCCACTTGATTGTTTTTTGTCGTTATATAAATGGAACCTGGTAGATTTGAACTTGTCTTATTTTGAGATACCTTTTGTAGAACGTTGATGGCCTTTTGTAGATTGGCCTTAGGAAATTTGATGTTCATAACGTAAATACTCTCCTTGTTTGTAATATTCGTTGTGCGATTTTCGTTAGTCCTCTATAGATAATCAACGATAGATCGGTTTTCTGATATGTTTTTGATTTGTTTGTTAGTTTAGTAGTATTTGTAGTAGGCGCTGTGAATGTGTGTACATGTGAAAGTTTTCTAGATTTCATGCGTTTCCACAGTTGTGGATAAGTGTGTGTATACCTTGTTTTAGGTTATCCACATAGTCACAGAAAATATTGATTTCTGCCATATCCACAGATTTATACACAATATATCCACAGAGTTATCCACACCCGTTTTAGTTGAGTGATTTAGTTAAGTGATGAAAGCTTTGCTTTGATGTCTAGGATAATCTGTTTCGTTTCCGGATTCTTGTCGATTTCTTTACTGATCTTATCGTACGCATGCAAAATCGTCGTGTGATCTCTGGAAAAAGCCGCTGCGATTTGTGGGTAGCTTTCATTAATCACATCGCGACACAAATACATGGCAATTTGCCGTGGAAATGCGAATTGAGCCTTCCGTTTCTTGCCTAACAAATCTTGTTTCTTAATGTTGAAATAGGTACTGATAAAGTCTTGAATGGACTCGATGTCGATGAGGGTTACGCGCTCCGTCGTGATGATGTCGGATAATGTTTTCTTCGTGTATTCCAAATCGATGCTGCTCGTCCGTTGTTCCAAGGATGCCGTACCGATGAGCTTGTTGAAAGCCCCTTGTAGTACGCGGATGTTTTCGTCGAATTGCAACGCCACGTAGTTGATGGCATCGTTGTCGATAATGAGATTACGATTCTTGTTGTTTTCCTTTTCAACGAGGGCTTTCAAAATGGCGATGCGCGTTTCCAAATCTGGATTTTCCATGGTCGCCACATAACCCGCTTGGAATCTAGAACGCAAGCGCTCTTCGAACTGATCCATATCGTTCGGCATGGTGTCGCTGGTGAGGACGATTTGCTTGTTATTGTCCAATAATTCATTGAAGGTGTTGAAAAACTCTGTTTTTGTTCCCTCTTTATTTTCCAAGAACTGAATATCGTCGATGAGCAATACGTCGATGTTGCGGAACGTATTGCGGAACAACTCGCCTTGCCGCTTGCGTATGGATTCGATGAATAAATTCATGAACTTTTCGCTCGTCGTGCACATCACCTTGAGATTAGGATATCTTTCAACGATGGCATTGCCGATAGCGTGCATTAAATGCGTTTTGCCAAGACCGGATGGACCGTAGATAAATAGCGGATTATAATCGCCGCCTGGATGTTCCGACACATTTTGGGCCGCCCCAAAAGGAATGCGGTTTGCATTGCCTGTAATGTAATTATCAAATCGATAGCCTCTGTTGAGCTGAGACGATGATAAATCGATAGGAATATCCGTAGACTGCAAGGTTTGCGCCGTTTGTGGCTGCTCTACAGGAAACATCGGCTCATCTGGAATTAACTCATCCACCTCTTTGCGCTGGATATACACAGGATCCGCGTACACCGGTGTGTAAAACTCCTCTTGATATGGAACCTCCTGCTTCGCAGGTGTTGAGGATTTTTCGATACTACTGTCCATATCACTTACGTTAGTATTTGTTAATGTGCTTGTACCTGTATAACTACTATCCGTAGTATTACCTGTGAAAGTATCTGCTACTTGTGGCGGTGCTGGTGTTTCTCCCTTTTGAGGAAATACGTCCAGTAACACCATATTTAATTGCTTGCCCGTCACTTGCTGGATGGCATCTGTTAACATCTTACTTACCATTTGCTGAGATTCAATGACGTTTTTTATAAAACTCTGCATAACTCCAATGTGTATAGAATTATTATCTATACTCATCGGTATAAGAGAAGTACTTAAACTTGAATAAATCGCAGGTGGCAGTGTTTGTTTCGCTACTTGTAATATATGTTCCCATATATCATTAATATCAGCTGCTTGCATGTTGTGCCTCTTGTGTATAACTTTTATTAAAATTGTGTATAACTTTGGTAATTATGTGCATAACTTATTCTAAAACTGTGGAAAAACCACAAAACCCTGTGAATAACCTGTGCACAACTTGTGAATAAGAAAAAATAAAATTCCCTTCCAACCTTATAAATACTGAGTTTATACTATTCACAGGTTAAAAGAGAAAAAATGTGGATAACTTTTCTAAACTATCCGAAAAAACTTATTAAAACATATAATTTTTACCAAATTCATATATAATTGTACCAAAAATGAGGGAGATTGTCATTCAATCTGTGGATAACTTTTATGGAATTTATTTATTTTAGCAGTTTGATCTGAATTCGGTTTGATGGTCACTTTTTAGCTCCACCGGCCGGGTCTGACTCCGCCCTTCGGGCTCCGCAGGGCCAAAGTCGCGAAAAAGTGACCACCAAACCTACTTTAATCTAAAATTTGCTAAAATAAACAAATTTCATATGGGTAGAAGGAAAATGGGGCAAAATGCATTTTGCCCCTATTGGGCTCCACCGGCCTGGTCTGTCTTCGGCCTACGGCCTTCGCAGGGCCAAAGTCGCGAAAAAGTGACCATCAAACCTATTTTAATCTAAAACTAGTTAAAATAAACAAATTTCATAATGGGAAGAAGGATAATATGTGGTGTCTAAAAAATAGAACAGGCGTGTACTAATTCGAAATAGTATGTGTATAGGGTGTTCCGGAAAATAGAACAGGCGTGTACTAATTCAAAATAGGTATGTGTATATAGTGTTCCGGAAAATAGAACAGGCGTGTACTAATACAAAATAGGTATGTATATAGGGTGTTCTGGAAAATAGAACAGGCGTGTACTAATTCAAAATAGGTATGTGTATAGTGTGTTCTGAAAAATAGAACAGGCGTGTAGTAATTCAAAATAGGTATGTGTATAGGGTGTTCCGGAAATAGAACAGGCCTGTTCTATTTCAAAAGAGGTGTATGTATGTTGCTTTAAAATAGTAGATTCTGTCTTCCCCGCTAATGGAAGGTGCGCGCAATCTGTTTCAATAAAAAAACAGGTATTTACTTGTTTATTTTTAGTGATGCGAAACCGATAGGATGATCTTTGAATGTAATATAATTTGTTTGACGTTTTCATAGTCATAGTAGAATGAGGAAAAGGCCATGATTTTGCAGCGACTTTGGCCCTGCGAAGGCCGCAGGCCGTAGTCAGACCCGGCCGGTGGAGCGAAAAATCATGGCCCTTTCCTCATTACTAAATTATGAAAATGTTGGCAGCAAACAAATTATATATTCAAAAATAGTGTGATATCGGTTTCGCACATACTAAAAATGCTAAGAAAACACCTGTTTTTTATTGACAGATTTGCGTTTTCCCTCTATAATTACCCTGTTATGGTATAAGTAAAACAAATATATAACGAGGAGGTGTTTTACTAATGAAACGTACATATCAACCAAATACTCTTTGGAGAAAACGTACCCATGGTTTCCGTGAACGCATGAAAACTATCGGTGGCCGTCTCGTATTAAAAAGAAGACGTGCTAAAGGCAGAAAACGCTTATCTGCATAATATAATGGCTCAGCAAGAGCTTTCAGAAAACTTGGCGCTCTTGCCAAGTTTTTCTATTCTATAGGACTCGGACGATACAATGGATTACCGCTTAGATAAAACGAGACGTATTATAAACAATAATGAATATCGCCTTGTGTATAAGCATGGTAATTACGAGGTAGGACGCCTATGCGTTCTATATCGTATGCCTGTAGCGAAGCAAAAGACTCGTATCGGATTTGTGACGGGTAAAAAGGTGGGTTGTGCGGTTGAACGCAATCGAGCACGTCGCCTTATGAAAGAGGTGTATCGCCTCAATCAGCATCAAATTCGCGAAGGGTATCATATTGTTATCGTTGGACGTGGCCCTCTGAAGGACGCAACCTATGAACGAGCGGAAAAGGAAATACTGTACTTATTGCGTAAAAGCAAGCTCTTAGTATAATCCTATATAGGACCACAAGCATGGACAGCGCTATGCTTTGGTCCTATTCGCGTATTATGAAGCTTACGGGTTTATATGCATATATTTAAACTAAGCCTTTAAGCTACATTAGGGTGAATTCTATGAAAGAAACATGTATAACTATATCAAACTATATAAAACGAGGTGTAACCTTTGTTTTATGGCTCGTTATTCGCTTCTATCAGATTGCCATTTCCCCTCTCAAACCGGGATGTTGCCGATATTATCCCACTTGTTCCGCATATACTCTGCAGGCTATTGAAAAATATGGGCCTTTGAAAGGTAGCTGGCTTGGGCTAAAACGTATTTTGCGTTGTCATCCATTCCATAAGGGCGGGTACGATCCCGTTCCGTAGATGGATATTGCTGAAAGCTAACACTAGTTGAGTCTTTCACAATCAATAGTAGAATGGTGTTAGTGAAAGATAATATTAGTAAAAACTTTCACGATTAACATTCGTCTAAGCGAGCACAGTTTTGGAAATACCTGAGCATCTGTATGGATGAAATTTAGACCATACCATAACGATATATGGATGCGCGAAGGAACCCAATTTAGACCTGCACTCGAAGGAGAAACAATGGAAATTTTTAACTATTTAGTTGAATTTATGCGCACACTTGTGACATATGCTTTCAACTTCACTGACATGGTCGGCTTCCCAAGCTATGGGGTGGCTATTATCATTATTACTGTCATTATTAAAGCGATTTTAGCGCCGTTGACAGTAAAACAAATTAAATCTATGAAAGCAATGCAAGAGTTACAACCTCGCATGAAAGAGCTTCAAGAAAAATACAAAAACGACCCTCAACGTTTACAAGCTGAGATGGGTGCTATGTATAAAGAAATGGGTGTAAACCCATTGGCTGGCTGCTTGCCTTTATTGGTGCAAATGCCGTTCTTGATCGCTATTTTCTACGCATTGCAAGGATATCCTTACAATCCTGAATTCGAACATTTCTTATGGCTTCCTAGCCTTGGCGAAGCAGATCCATACTACATTTTGCCAGTATTGAGTGCTTTGTCCACATGGCTTATGTCCCGACAAACTGGTATGGGTGCTAGTGGTGCCGCTGCACAACAACAAAAGATTATGCAAATCTTTATGCCATTGTTCATCGGTTACATTTCCTTGAACTTCCCATCTGGTCTTGTTATTTACTGGATTGTATCCAATGTGTTCCAATTGGTGCAACAACATTTCATTTACAAAGGCTTAGAAGCTAATAAATAGGAGGCACTATGGAATTTATCGATGTATCTGCTAAAACGATTGAAGATGCCATCGCTAAAGGGGTTGCAGAACTTTCTATAGATGGCCGTGAATTGGTAGAAACAAAGGTTATTGAACAACCTTCTAATGGTTTTTTAGGTATTGGCCGTAAACCAGCTGTGGTTCGTTTGTTCTATACAACGGTAGCAGCTGCGGCTACGGAAGAAGAAAAAGAAGTCATCGCTGAGACTTCTGATGCTGTGTCGGATGTGCCTGTTGCGACTGATGAACGCGATGTGGCTGAATCTGTTGATGATTCACCGGTATCTGTGAAAGCTAAACAAGAGCTTTCAAAAGAAACACAACAAATCATCGCTGAAAAAGGTAAGGAATTCCTTGAAAAGATGTTCGGTCAAATGGGCCTTATCGTGATGATTGAAAAGATGTTTACCAGTGATAAAATCACGTTCCAAGTACATGGTGAAGACCTTGGTATCTTGATTGGTAAACACGGTCAAACCCTTGATGCTATCCAATATTTAACGAATTTGGTGGCTCACAAAGAGGTGTCTGGCCATTGTCACATCGTGGTGGATGTGGAAAATTACCGAGCTCGTCGTGAAGAAACGTTGATCAATCTTGCAAAACGTCTTGCAGCTAAGGTAAAACGTAATCGTCAAAAGGTTTCCTTAGAACCTATGAATGCATTTGAACGCAAAATCATTCATACGGCGTTGCATGATGATAAACACATCGTCACAGAATCCGCTGGTGATGAACCATTCCGCCATATCGTGATCTCTTACAAAAAATAAAAGTGTTTGGTGGCGATAGCATTCTGATAACCTCCACCGGCCGGGTCTGACTCCGGCCTACGGCCTCCGCAGGGCCAAAGTCGGTTTCAGAATGCCACCGCCACCACCATTTTATTTATACGTAATACGATAGGTTATGGTGAAAGCTAACCTAAGGTAATCTTCGCATGGGTAAGATTGGTTTAGTTTAACTTTCACAGGCGAAGAAATTAAAGATATTCGAAGTACGGAGTTTTTTATGTATATAGATGATACAATAGCGGCCATTGCAACGCCGCCCGGCATCGGCGGGGTTGGTATTATTCGGGTCAGCGGCAAGGATAGTTTTCCTATTGTAAATAGCCTGTTCAAGAGCGCTGGCACCGTTCCATTGATGGACCGCCAAAATAGAACGATTCAATACGGGACTATTGTGGATCCAGCGACGAATAAGACCATCGACGAGGTTCTTGTGTTATTAATGAAAGGCCCTCATTCTTACACCGCAGAGGACGTGGTAGAAATTCAGTGTCATGGCGGTATTGTGCCGGTTCGACAAATTCTGAAATTGCTCGTCAATCACGATGTGCGCATGGCAGAGGCCGGCGAATTTACGAAGCGTGCCTTTATGAACGGACGTATCGACCTCACTCAAGCAGAGGCGATCATTGATATTATTGAAGCAAAAACGGAGGACTCCCTCTCTCTCGCTGTATCGCAGCTGGACGGCACGGTTTCGTCCTTTGTAAAAGATGTGCGTGAACAGCTCATCGCCATGATTGCTCATTTAGAGGTAACTATCGACTATCCTGAGGAGGATATCGAGGATGTAACAAGCCAAGAGGTTCGGGATCAACTAGAACCTATTTTGAAAACTATGGACGATTTGTTGTCCACAGCGAATACAGGTCGCCTTATTCGCGACGGTATTACGACGGTTATTGTAGGCCGCCCAAATGCAGGTAAATCGAGCCTTATGAACGCTCTCTTGCGTGAAAACCGCGCTATTGTAACGGATATTCCGGGGACGACGCGGGATAGTATTGAAGAATATATGACCGTAGAAGGCATTTCATTGCGCCTTATCGATACGGCAGGTATTCGAGACACACAAGATACGGTAGAAGCTCTCGGCGTGGAGCGTGCTCGCGATTATATCAACAAAGCAGATATCGTGCTCTGCGTTATCGACGGGTCTACCCCATTGACCCCTGAAGAAATCGAAATTTTGATCTCTGTGAGCGGTTTGAATACCATCGTACTCCTTAATAAGTCCGACGTGGCACAAGTTGTTACAGACGAAAATATCGAAGAACACGGGAATTTTACAGCTATTGAGCGCATCAGTGCCAAAGACGGCGAAGGATCTGCAGTTCTCTCCAAATGGGTGCAAGAACTCGTCTATGGCGGTCGTGTAAAACAAGACAACAGCGCCACGATTAGTAACGTGCGACATATCAGCCTCATGGAACAAGCGAAGGCTCAAGTAGAACAAGCCCTATCCTCCATCGACATGGGCATGCCAGTAGACTTTGTAGCTACCGATTTGCGCAGCGCCTGGGAACTACTAGGCGACATCACGGGCGATACCATCCGTGAAAGCATGATCGACGAACTATTCAGCCGCTTCTGTTTAGGTAAATAACTTTCAAAATAAGTAATAAATATAAGGAATTCAATAGATATGTATACTGTAGATAATTATGATGTCATTGTCATCGGTGGCGGTCATGCTGGTTGTGAGGCGGCCCTCGCCTGCGCCCGCATGGGTCATCGCACGTTGATGGCGACCATCAGTTTGGATAATATTGCACTTATGCCGTGTAATCCTGCCGTTGGCGGTCCTGGTAAAAGCCATCTTGTGTATGAGCTCGATGCGTTGGGCGGTCAAATGGGTATCAATGCGGATGCTACGGCTATTCAAATGCGTATGCTCAACATGGGTAAAGGCCCTGCCGTGCATTCCTTGCGCTGCCAATCAGATAAAATTAAATACCAGCATTTGATGAAACATACCTTGGAAAATACGGATAATCTCAATGTTAAGCAAATCATGGTTACGGAGCTCAAGGTTGAGGATGGCAAGGTAACGGGCATCATTACTGAGCTTGGCGAATTCTATGGCGCTAAGGCTGTCATTCTTTGTACAGGGACCTATTTGAAAGGCAAGATCCTCATCGGCGATATCGACTATGTAGGTGGCCCAAATGGGCAACGGGTAGCGGAACAATTTTCTCAATCCCTACTAGATAATGGCGTTGAATTGATGCGCTTTAAGACTGGCACGCCGGCCCGCGTAGATAAACGGACGCTTAATATTGAAAATATGGCCGTTCAAGAAGGCGATGCACATCATCATGCCTTTTCCTTTATGGACGAATGGATCAACCGCAACGAAGATGTGTGCTGGTTGACGTATACGAATAAGGAAACGCATGAGATTATTAAAAGCAATATTCATCGTGCTCCTATGTACAGCGGTAAAATTGAAGGTGTTGGCCCGCGCTACTGCCCTTCCATCGAAGATAAGGTGGTGCGCTTTGCCGATAAAGAACGCCATCAATTATTCGTAGAACCAGAAGGAACGGGCACAAATGAAATGTATGTACAAGGCATGAGTACATCCCTTCCTATGGACGTACAATACGCATTCCTTCGCACCATCCCTGGTCTTGAAAACGTCGAAATCATGCGTCCTGCCTATGCCATTGAATACGATTGCTTGAACCCAACACAATTGACGCCAGCCCTTCAAGTGAAACATATTGAAGGCCTCTACTCTGCAGGTCAAGCCAATGGCACATCTGGTTATGAAGAAGCGGCTGCACAAGGCCTCATGGCTGGTATTAACGCAGCGTTGTGGATTGAAGGCAAAGAACCTTTCATCCTCGCTCGTTCCGAAGCATATATCGGTGTTCTCATCGATGATCTCGTGACAAAAGGTACCAACGAACCGTACCGCATGATGACGAGCCGTAGTGAATACCGTTTATTGCTTCGTCAAGACAATGCGGACATGCGCCTTACCGAAAAAGGTCGTGAAATCGGCCTTGTGAAAGACGATCGCTGGGCTAAATTCACAGCTAAGAAAGCGGCCATTGAAGAAGGCATGGAATTATTACGAAACACACCTGTCAATCCGTCCAAGGAAACACAAGCTTTACTTGAAAGCTTGGGCACAGCTCCTATCAAAACAGGCATCCACGCATATGATTTAGTAAAACGTAATGAACTCTCCTATGCTACCGTAGCTGATGCATTCGGTTTGAAACGCTTTACACCTGACGTAGAAGAAGCTATGGATATTGCCATTACCTACGAAGGTTACATCAAAAAGCAAATGGAACAAGTTGAGAAGGTTCGCAAACTGGAAGAAAAAATTCTTCCAAAAGAATGGGATTATACAGAAATTAAAGGTATTTCCCTTGAAGCACAACAAAAGCTCAACAAAATTCGCCCTCACTCCATCGGCCAAGCCAGCCGTATCTCTGGCGTATCACCGGCGGATGTGTCTGTACTGTTGATTCAACTAGAACAATATAATCGAAGTAAATAATTGCGATAAGTAATTACATAACAGAAAAAGCTAGCTAATCGTTTTTGATTAACTAGCTTTTTCTGTTATAAGGTTTCCCGTTCCTGATGCTCATTGACTTCGCGACCTTGACTCATATAATCTGGAGTAAATAAGGATAGCCCAAGTTTAAATAAGAAACACATACATTTTTGTTTCATGGGTACCACCTCCCTATTAATGGTAGTGTATCTATAAATAGGGTGATTGGCAAGTTTTGTTTTTATGTAACAGAGAGTTATATCGGTAGATGTTTGTATATTTATATGAATATTTATAAAACACATATTATTCTACAGGTAAAATATGTACACTGGATAAACACATTTGATGTACATTCAGAATAGACAAAATAATTTATATATGAAGAAAAGTTCATAGTGATAAATTTGAAATAAATAGAAAATCTTAAAACAGGATGAAGTGTTCGAAATGTACTTGAAAAAGATGAAGCGATTTCTCAATAATATAATTTAAATGATAATAATTAAAATTAGTCTATTTCTTATGCATAGCCCCTCTTTTGTAGTCTTATTTATATTAAAAATGAGAATATATTGAGAATATGGTATAATAGATACAAATATGACTCTTATATTTCGCTTGTATGCTCTTTTTTAGTGTAATTTATCCTAGAAGCACATAAACAGGCCTTACAGTGCGAATAAATGAATTTTATCCTGAATTACATACATATAGTTAGGAGCACTGATGAAAGAAAAATATGATGTGCCTATCGCTAGTGAATCTGAGTTTGTAGAATATATGCTTTCACAAATGGTATCATTTGGATTGCCATGCACACCGCAGCAAGCAAAAGATTTCTACGTGTACTATGCACGCATGATTGAAACAAATAAATATCTTAACCTCACCGGTATTACGGATATGAAAGAAGTCGTGGTTAAGCACATGATTGATTCTCTATCTTGTTATGATCCGAAAATTATCAAATCTGGATCCTCCATTATCGATGTCGGAACAGGTGCTGGTTTCCCTGGCATTCCCTTGGCCATCTATGACAGAACCTTGCACGTGACCTTGTTTGACTCCCTCAAGAAACGCCTTACCTTTCTTGAGTCCGTTATCGACGAATTGCAATTGACGAACTGCAAGACCTTGCATGGACGCGCTGAAGATTTGAGTCATCAGGAGTATCGTGAAAGCTTTGATATCGCCACAAGCCGTGCCGTTGCAAGATTACCAATCTTATTAGAATGGACCGTGCCCTACGTTAAACAAGGCGGCTATGTTATCGCCTTAAAAGGCGCCATCTACGAAGAAGAAATCGGCGAATCTGATAAAGCCCTTAGCACATTAAAAGCATCCATCGAAGATGTAAAAACCGTGACCTTACCAACATTGGACGATAAACGAGCTATCGTGTACATTAAGAAAACAGGAAAAACACCTGGGAAATATCCTAGAAAACCAAAAGAGATAAAGGATAAACCGTTATAAAAAATAGACCATCCCCAAAAACGATACGCTACTGCGCTTCGCGGAGCCCGAAATCGTTTTTGGAATGGTCTATTTTTATTTTCTGTTATAACAAAAGCCTCCACCGGCCGGGTCTGACTCCGGCCTATGGCCTCCGCAGGGCCATAAGTAGGGTGTGAGCTAACAAAGGAGCGTAGCGACGCATGGGAGCCACACATCACTTAGTCCTGAACGTAAGATTTCGAGAATCGAAATCCACAGTGAAGGTAAAGTCATTTTTTGAAAGGTGTTTTTAGATTAAACTTATATTATGAGTAACAATAAATAGAAAAAGATTGTAGCATATTAATACTAACGGCTATATCGGAAACAAAACAGGGAACAAATCTATTTTGATTTGTTCCCTGTTCTTTTAAGATTTGTATATTATTTAATCACGTGTAATGTCTTATAAATGAATAAAAAGGAATGTCCTTCCAAAACCGACTTTGGCTCTGCGAAGCCCGAAGGGCGGAGTCAGACCCGGCCGGTGGAGGTTTTGGGAGGTCATTCCTTTTGCTATTGTATTTAAAGATTACACGTGATCAATAATATGCAAAGTCGTATCTATATCATTAAGCGGCATGATATGTACGCCTGCAGCGATTTTCTTGATTTGTTCCAGTGTTTCGATAGCGATTTCTGTACCCGCTTCTTTTCCGCCTTTTTCTACGCGGTCTAGAATGTCTTGGGTAAGGTTGATTCCAGGTACTTTTTCATGAAGGTATGTTGCCATTTTAAAGCTTTTAAGAGGAATCAAGCCAAGCATAATAGGTACATTGAATTCGGACATTTTATCGATGTAGCGTTTTGCTTGTTCTAAATCATAGATTGGTTGTGTTTGCACGAAATGGGCCCCATTTTTGATTTTAGCAGCTAGTTTCTGACGTTCGATTTCTAAATCAGAAGCACCAGGGTTGCCTGTAGCTCCGATATAGAAACTTGTTGGTTCATCAAGGTCATTACCAGCAAGGTCTTTTCCTGAGTTCAATGTCTTAGCTATATTAAGTAGACCCATGCAGTCTACTTCGAATACGGATTGTGCGAATGGATGATCGCCATGGTCTGGTTTATCGCCAGTTAGTGTCAAAATATTATTAACACCGAGTGCTGCAGCACCGAGTAATTCGGATTGTAAACCTATAATATTGCGGTCTCGGCATGTAAGATGGAAAATTGTTTCGATTTCTTCGTTATGTTGTAATAAATAGGACAAAGAAATTGGGCTCATGCGCATTTTAGACATAGGGCTGTCCGCAATGTTTATGGCGTCAACCTTGCCTTTTAGGCGCGCTGCTTGTTCAAAAACCTTTTGGGCAGAACTGCTTTTAGGTGGGTCCAATTCAACGGTGATGGTGAACTGGCCATTTTGGTGTTTCTCACGTAATGTCATCATATACCTCGTATTCATTCTATGTATGGTGAAAGCCTCGCATGCGTTATGTGAGGCTTTCACTATGAGTATTACTTATATTATATGCCTAGATTAGCAATTATTTCAAAGTTTCAAAGAAATCGTTCGCGTGGTTTACAGCCGCGATGCCGTCCTTGGCGTAAATATCTGCGCCCGCTTGGTCTGCGTAGTCTTGAGAAACTACGGCACCACCAACCATAACCTTCGTTTTAAGGCCGGCTGCGCGAATAGCAGCGATTGTGTTGTCGATTTGAGGCATTGTAGTAGTCATCAAGGAACAGATACCAACGAGAGCAGCCTTGTTGTCCTTAATGGCTTGTACGATAACTTCTGGCTCAACATCTTTACCGAGGTCGACGATCTTATAACCATTATTTTCAAGCAAGGCCGCTACGATATTTTTACCTAAATCGTGGATATCGCCTTTAACGGTAGCTACAACGACTGTACCTTTATCCAAGCTGTCGCTAGCAGGAATAATTTCTTTAATCGTGTTGAAAGCGGCTTGCATTGTTTCAGCAGCAAGCATTACTTGTGGCAAGAATAACTTACCAGAACCGAACTTGTCTCCTACTACGTTCATCGCTTCAGATAAGCCTTTTTTCGTAAGATCCAATGGATCAATACCATCGGCTAAGGCTTTTTTAACTAAATCGATAATAGCTTCTTTTTCACCTTGTTCTACACAAGCGCGAATATTTGCTAATGGGTCATTGCTATCGAAGGATGCTTTATCTGGACCTTTTGGTGCTGCGTTACCTGGTGCTGTAGTTTCGTCTTCGTAACCATATTCTTTTATGAATTCTGCAGAACCTGGGTCCCAACCAAGAAGTGTAGTACTTGATACAAATGCTTTTTTAGCAGCATAGTTAAGTGGATTCATGATTGGTGTTGTCAAGCCAGATGCGAGAGCCATTGTTAAGAATTGACCATTTAGATATGGACGTTGAGGCATACCGAAGGAAATATTGGACAAGCCCATTACTGTTGGAAAACCAAATTTTTCTTTATATAAACGCAATGTGCTAAGCGTTTGTCGTGCACTGTCTTCGCCACTGGCAAGTGTTAGAACTAATGGGTCTAGTAATAAGTCATGTGGTTGTAAACCATAGCCATATGCACGATTTACGATGCTTTCAGCTAAAGCAACGCGATCTTCAGCCTTTTCAGGTAAGTCACCACTGTAAATTGGCAAGCAAAGCAATGCTGCACCATACCGTTTAGCTAATGGCATAACGTGTGTAATGGATTCTTCTTCACCGTTGACAGAGTTGATTAATGCACGGCCTGGATAGTTTTTAAGGGCTACTTCCATAGCCTTAGGGTCTAATGTATCGATGGATAGTGGTGTTTCTACAAGCATAGATAATTCAAAAATGGCCTTTTCCATTAAAGGCGTTTGGTCCATACCTGCCACACCCATATTCACATCGAGGATGTCTGCTCCAGCCTCTACTTGGTCTAAGGCGTCGCGTTTTACACGGATGAAAGAGCCATCGCGTAGCTCTTGAGCAAGTACTTTACGACCTGTTGGGTTAATGCGTTCGCCGATGATTAATGGTTTCACATTGTGGCCTAGTTCAAGTAATTTTGTACGGCTTGTAATTACTGTTTTAGGTTCAATGTGAGCACGTTCTTTAGGTGTATGTGCTTTCACAGCGTTAGAAATGGATTGAATGTGAGCTGGTGTTGTACCACAGCAGCCACCTACATAACTTGCACCTGCATCAACAATTGGAATCATTAATGGGCCCATGTCTTCTGCTGAAAGTGGGAATACCGTTTGTTTATTAATAAGTTGTGGCATACCTGCATTTGGTTGGCAAATAATAGGTAAATTTGTGACACTAGCAATTTTTTCAATAAGTGGTGTGATTTGTTCAGGCCCAAGAGAACAGTTAATGCCAATGATATCAGCCCCCATTGCTTCTACAATTGTGGTAGCCACTTCTGGTGGTGTGCCTGTAATGGTACGACCGTCTTCACTAAAAGAAAATTGACAGATGATTTGTACATCTTCTTTAGTCTTACCTGCTGCTTCACGAGCATCCAAAGATGCTAATAGAGCGGCACGCATTTCTTGTACGTCGATAATTGTTTCGATAACGATGAAATCAACGCCGCCTTCAATCAAAGCCTCTGCTTGTTCTCTATATGTATCATAAATAGAATCAAAGCTCATATTACCCAATGGTTGTAAAAAACGTCCTGTAGGGCCCATAGAACCGGCTACACGAGCGGTTGGCTTGAACTCTGCAATTGCTTCTTTGGCAACCTTTACAGCTGCTATATTTATTTCTTTTACACGATCTTGTAAATCGTAATCTTCTAATTTAAGGCCGCATGCGCCAAATGTATTAGTAGTAATTACATCACTACCATGTTGCAAATATTGTGCGTGGATATTTTTTACTACTTCTGGTCGTTCCACGTTAAATAATTCTGGGCAATAGCCCTCTTCTAGGCCTGCTGCTTGGAGCATTGTACCCATAGCGCCGTCAAAAATGTACATGTGAATCATCCTTTATATATAATAGATGCAATTATTGATATATGAACTCTGTGATGTCAACCCGCCTTAATGTATGTAAACATTAGAGCTGTGAATGAACATTTCTTTCTCGCTCCACCGGCCGGGTCTGTCTACGCCCTTCGGGCTCCGCAGGGCCAAAGTCGCTGCGAAAGTAATGTTCATTCACAATTATCTTTCTAAATTATTCTATATGCGGGTTTTCAATCCACTAGTTCATTATAACAATTGCATCTTTTCAATATCATAAATAGATTGTTTCACGTGAAACATTTTTGATTGCACATGGGTACAATGGTACAGAATGGGTACAATGGTACAGATGTACAAGGTAATGTTTCACGTGAAACATCGTGTGTTAAAATTTTATTCTGTTGGTTGTGCTTTCATAGCTATACCAGATGTTTCGGCTGTTGTTTTGCTTGTTTCTGGTTTTGTAGCCGTTGTTTTTTCTGGAAGTTTTCTTGATTGGCAATCTTTTTGTGAGCAAGAGCTACAACCGCGTTTTGTTGTCAAACATTGATCTCCTGGCATCAAACCGATAATAGCTGTTACGGATTTTCTTGGAAATAATAAGAAGTTTTCTGTGACTTGTAGGCCGATTTGTTCGGTTTTGATGATTTTACCAAGTTGTGGTTGAATTTCTAAAGGCCAGTTGCCATAGCCTGGGCTAAAACGCCATGTAGGTGCATAACCTTGTTTCTTAGCAATGTTATTGATTACCTCGTTAACTTGGTCAGCCACTTGTTCAACTGCAGTTGTTGCCGCCGCATCTAGCAATAGACCTACGGTGTAGTTGCCTTGTTTGAATAGCTGTTCGCTACGTCTTTCAACGTCTTCGCCGACAGTAACACCTAGCACATACACCTTTGTAGATTTTTCAAGATGTTTTTCAATGATAGATCCTTCAATTTTGAGCGGCGGATTACTTAGGATAACTTTGTTTTCCGCATCGTAATCATATTCTTGGTAGACACCCTTTGGTGTCGCTAATAATTGGATTTCTTTACAAGCTTCGTCGACGAATTTTTCTGGAAAATCTTCGGCATGACGAAGTCCTGCATATCGCTTTACTTCATCTTTGTTGATGACGGGAAGCATTCCGTTATAAATGGGCATGTGAAACGCCTCCTTTAAAAATAAAATAGATTGTATGGTTAAAATGTTAAACCTATTAAAATACTGTCTTTTATAAGTATAAATATATCTATATATACTGTAAAGGTTATAGCTTCATATAATTTATTAAGGTGCGTCCATAGAAAAAAGTTATACGTAATTATTTTATACCTAATGGTGTAAATCTATTTAGTAATGATACATAATCAAATAAATTTATAAGCTGATATATCATGTCGGTGAACATATGTTTTTTTTGAAATGTTTCACGTGAAACATTCTTATTTGTTTTAGATTTTGTTTGAAAAATGATGGTCACACCTATAAAGTTCTATTTCTTTTGCGTACCCTATGTTATAATGAAATGAAATATTTTTGAACGTAAAGTTGAGGTGAATTTTGTGGGCAAAGTAATAGCGATTACTAATCAAAAAGGCGGTGTAGGCAAGACTACAACATCTGTTAATCTCAGTGCTTGTTTAGCTGATGCAGGCAAAAAGGTGTTATTAATAGATTTGGATCCGCAGGGTAATGCTAGTTCTGGATTAGGCATTGAAAAAGATGATTTGGAATTATGTGTTCACGATGTGTTGATAGATGGCGAAGACATTGCTAATGTTATTCAATCTACAATGCTTAAAAAGCTTTTTGTAGCGCCTGCAACGATTCAATTGGCTGGTGCTGAGGTAGAATTAGTAGGGATTGTTTCACGTGAAACAATTTTGAAAAAAGCCATTGCTTCTGTACGCGATGAGTATGATTTTATCATTATTGATTGCCCGCCATCTCTTGGTTTGCTAACATTGAATGCTTTCACAGCGGCTGACAGTGTTTTGATTCCAATTCAAACTGAATTTTATGCCTTGGAAGGTGTTAGTCAACTTGTTAAGACGATTACAATCGTGCAACAAACATCTAATAAAGACCTTGTAATTGAAGGTGTGTTGCTTACCATGTTTGATGGACGTACTAATTTGTCTGTCCAAGTGGCAGATGAGGTAAAATCGTTCTTTGGTACTAAGGTGTATAAAACAATTATTCCTCGAAATGTTCGCCTCAGTGAAGCACCAAGTTATGGGGAACCGATTATTGTATATGATCCAAAATCAAAGGGTGCAGCTGTTTACACTAAATTAGCTAAAGAGGTTATTCGAGATTCTAAGAAAACGAAATAATTGGTATAGAATAGACTAAATAAATATGATTCTGTAATGTAAGCACAAACTGTATATTGGTTTGTGCTGCATTTTATATATACGGTGTGAAAGTACTAATAGATTGGGGATTATTATGGCGATGAAACAGAAAAAGGAACGTAAAACATTGGCAGCAATGATGGGAGAACAGTCCATAGAGACGGCTTTACCTGAACGTGAAGTTCACGAGTTGCCTATAGGGGATGTAATTCCTAATGAGGATCAACCACGTAAGAATTTTGATGAACAAAGTTTAGCTACTTTGGCTGAGTCCATTAAGAATCTAGGCATTTTTCAACCAATCGTCGTTCGCAAGCAAAAGGATAAATACCAAATCGTAGCCGGTGAGCGCCGCTATCGCGCGGCATTGATGGTGGGCTTAGAAACAGTACCTGTAGTTGTAAAAAATTATAATACAGAGGAAATGACAGAAGTCGCTTTAGTAGAAAATCTCCAACGTGAAGGTTTGGATCCGATTGAAGAAGCTTTGGCGTATCAAGGTTTGATGAATACGTATAAGCAAACTCAGGAGATGATTTCTGCACGACTTGGACGTAGTCGTTCTTATATTGCCAATATGATGCGCCTTTTGAAATTAGCTGCATCTGTTCAAAAAGATTTAATTGAAGGCGATTTAACTGTTGGTCAAGCTCGCCCTTTATTGGCTCTACGTAGCGCAGCGCAACAAGTAGAAGCAGCAGAGCGCATTAAAGAGGGCGAATTAAGTGCTCGTCAAGCAGAGCAGCTCGTGAAAGCAATGATGTCTAAAAAGACTAAATCTAAAGACACTACAGAGCCACATGATACAGCTGAGGTTCGCGCATTGGTAGATCGTTTAAAATTGAGCCTAGGTTCTCCAGTATCTATTAAATTTAGAGCCGGTAAGAAGGTACAAGGTAAAATTGAAATTGCCTTTAGCTCTGAAACTGAATTAGAACGTCTTATTGCGTATATGGATGCTCAGGAGAGCACAGAACATGAAGAAACAATGGAGTTTCGCGTATAATGGAACAAACACCAAAGGCGAATCGCGTACACATCGGCTTTTTTGGCCGTTGTAATGCGGGTAAGTCGACCTTAATTAATATGCTAACGGATCAACCAGTATCCCTTGTGTCTGAGGTGGCAGGCACTACGACTGATCCTGTTAGCAAATCTATGGAAATATTGCCTCTAGGACCTGTGGTCATTACCGATACGGCGGGAATTGACGATACATCGGAACTGGGCGCTCTTCGCATTGAAAAATCCGAAGAAATTATCAAAAAAATCAATCTCGCTGTCTATGTGTTGCGTAATGATGAAGCGCCCACTGCTGATGATATGATGTGGCTTAACAAGTTGAAACAAAACAATGTGCCTATCGCATTATTCATCAATGAAATAAACGCTTTTGATAGTGAAAGCGCTCATGACAACGATAGCAATGGTAATGAAAGTAATGATACTAACCTAAATTATGTAGATGCGTATCCCAATTTGTCAGCTATTGCCACTGTCGTAGGCTCTACGGATTTTACATCGAATCGAGACCGTCTTACATTGCTCGATTTACTAGGCGGGTTAACACCGCTCGATGTAGAAGGCGAGCAATCTCTATTACAAGGGTTAGTTGATCCAGGGGATACTATCATTTTGGTATGTCCTATTGATTCGGCGGCTCCAAAGGGTCGTCTAATCTTGCCTCAGGTTCAGACAATTCGTGAGATTTTGGACCATAAAGGCCTTGCCTTGGTGTGCCAAACAGAAGAGCTACCGACCATGCTCAGTAAGCTTTCACAAAAACCAAAACTCGTCATCACCGATTCGCAAGCCTTTGAAGCGGTGAATGCGTTGACGCCTGCGGATATTCCATTAACATCATTTTCCATCTTAATGGCTCGGTTCAAGGGAAAATTGCAGGATTTAGTAACGGGGGTGAAAGTCCTCAACAACTTGAAACCTGGTGCGCGTGTACTCATCAGTGAGGGCTGTACACATCGTCGCCAATGCGATGATATTGGAACCGTTAAAATCCCGATGTGGCTTAAAAAGAAGGGGCATACGGATCTACAGCTTGAATTTACCAGCGGTGGCGCGTTCCCTAAGGATGTGAGCAGTTATGACCTCATCATCCATTGCGGAGCGTGTATGTTGACGCGGCGCGAGGTGTTACGTCGCATCGATTGTGCCGTTGTGCAAGGTACGCCTATTGTGAATTATGGTGTACTTATTGCGTCATTACATGGTATACTAGAACGTGCTATTAGTCCGTTTATGGACGAATTAGATAGAAAGGGTTTTGAATGTTAGAATCTATACAACCCTATATCGGTGTATTAGGATGCGCATTAGCCGTTATTTTATTGGTATATTGTATCATCCTTCACATTAGATTGGGGAGCTTAACGAAGAAGTTCAATTTCTTCATGCAAGGTGAAAATGGGGCTAGCCTAGAACGTAAACTTTCAGTAGAAATCACTGAAATTCGTGAGGCCGCAAAGGGATTGCAGGATATGATCGAGGAACAAACTCAAATTCGCAATATTCAAGGCAATACATTGCAAAAGATCGGCTTTAAGAAGTATAATGCATTTGATAACATCGGCAACGATTTGTCCTTTGCCCTTACATTGCTTGACGGCAATAATAATGGGGTTTGCATTTCCAGTATATATGGCCGGAATGACTCTCGTATTTTCAGTAAACCGATTGTGAAAGGTAAAAGTCTCGTTAATCTTTCACAAGAGGAATTGGAAAGTTTAAACGAAGCGCTTGGGGAACGTACGAATGAGGAAGCGTTAGCGAGCGTTATCCATTCTCAATAGGCAAATCGCTTTGATGTGTTCGCATAGGATGCACATGCATGATGGATTGAGGAATGATTAAAAGTAAGGAAGGCATTTTGAAAGTACCAAGTATTTTGAGTTCTGTAGTGTCTCAGAATGGTGAAAATTGCACTATTACATTGAGTCATAAACAAGCGAAGATCGTAGCTGTAGTAGCTATTGTCTTATTTGTAGCAGCACTTGTTTTATCCATTTGGGGCATTGCACGACAAGCAGAAATCGTTCAATTGCGTCAACAAACACAATTGCAAACAGAACAATTAAAACTGTTACAACAAAAAACAGAAGTGTTGGATAAGAAAATCCAAAACTTAAATCAAATTAGTGAAGAAAACAAACAAATGTTGAAGGGTGCTGAGTCCGGCACACCATCTCAAGGTGGTAGTGATGGTTCTGACCCAAAGCAGGAAGCCGCTAGCGATGAGACTAGTCCCACGCTAAGTGCGGCGCAACTTTCAGCAAGACTATCTAAATTAGATAAGGATGCACAAAAATTATTAGTTAGCTTCTACACGATGCGCAACATCTTGCGTGACGGTGGGGCTCAAGACATTGCTGCATTGCAACAATTGAACTACACCACAGGTTCTGGTGGCTATACGAATAGTACAACACCAAGCATCTGGCCAAGCAAGGGCGTTATTACATCACCTTATGGTAGCCGTGTCGATCCTGTGACTGGCGCTGCTAGCGCATTCCACGAAGGTGTCGATAT
Organism: Veillonella sp. T34266-5; assembly: GCF_002959815.1. Taxonomy (NCBI): domain Bacteria; kingdom Bacillati; phylum Bacillota; class Negativicutes; order Veillonellales; family Veillonellaceae; genus Veillonella; species Veillonella sp. T34266-5. The sequence continues at coordinate 170,850 of NZ_PPCZ01000004.1, read as the reverse complement.
CGCCGATGATTACGGCACACCTATCGTTGCTACCGCAGCGGGTACCGTAACATTCGCAGGCTACACCGAAGGCGGTTATGGTAACCTCGTAGAAATTGACCATGGCAACGGATTTGTGACCCGCTATGGCCACAATAGCGCCGTTCTCGTTACACCGGGCATGACCGTAAAACAAGGCCAAGTCATCGCCCTTATGGGTAGTACTGGTAAAAGTACTGGCGCACACGTACACTACGAAGTACGGATTAATGGGTCCGCGGTTGATCCAATGGTATTTTTGCCAATTAGTAATTAAAACTACATAGAGTCGATAGACCCCTCCTGAAAATGATACGCTACTGCGCTACGCGGAGCCCGAAATCATTTTCAGGAGGGGTCTATCTTTTTCTATCTAAATTTAGCTGACTAATTGGCTAAAATACCATTGCACAACTTAGCATAAGGGAGAGCCCGAAGTCGTTTTCGAACAGGGAGTATCCCTTTTGGCGTGTACTAATTCTGAGTATCTAATATATGTGTCCTAAAAAATAGAACAGACGTGTACTAATTCTAGGGACCTAGTATATGAGTCTAAAAAAATAGAACAGGCCTGTACTAATTTAAAAGATCCCCTATATGGATACGCCGAAGTTATGTAACAAGTATTCATCACATCTCCTCCTAAACGGCTGGTTTGGCAGGAGGTTCATATACTATAATTGCTACATTTTATATGTTGATGATATAGATATCACATGTGGCATAATCCTTTTTTTGCTGATAATAATATCTATTGGTTGTTGTATTGGTGCCTGTTGTTTTATAAGCATACGTGATTGAAGTGTTAAATAGTAAGGTGGTGATGGGGTTCTAAATCCGACTTTGGCCCTGCGAAGGCCGAAGGCCGTAGTCAGACCCGGCCGGTGGAGGATTTAGGGCCCCATCACTACCTTGTTCGGCACCAATGAGTAGATAATATAATGGGCATCTCAATCATTTTAATAGATATTATTATCTTATGCATAATTAGGATTGGCTTTCATGTGATATCTATTCCTTTTCATCTATAAATATTGTACAATTAAGGTATATGAACGGAGGTATATCTATGAAGGCCTATGTACAAGTTTATACCGGCGAAGGCAAGGGTAAAACGACGGCTGCGATCGGCCTCGCTATACGAGCTATAGGCGCTGGCAAAAAGGTTTTATTTTTACAGTTCATGAAGTCTAAAGTGTATAGTGAACATAATATTTTACCGACCCTCAAAAATATTACATTAGAAACTGTAGGTAAACCGTTTTTTATCATCAAGGAAGGCATGAAGAGCAAGGATGAGCTCGCCAAATGGGGTGATGAGGTAGTTGTATTTGAATCGGGGAATCCGCCTAAGGATTATGTAGCGCTTATTGAAAAGGGTTATGAACGCGCGTTAGAGGCTGTTTCTAGCGGCGACTATGATTTGGTGATTCTCGACGAATATAACATGGCTTTGTTCTTTGAACTCATTGATTGGAAAAAGACGGAGGCTCTATTGGAGGCTCGCAATCCGGAAACAGAACTTGTGTTTACGGGGCGCGGGGCACCGCAAGAACTTCTTGACGCAGCCGATCTTGTGACGGAAATGAAGGAAGTTAAGCATTATTACATGCAAGGTGTAATGGCTCGCAAGGGCATCGAAAATTAGAGCATACTTTCACAAATCCCATAACCTAAGGAGGTGATGTGGTTGAGTATAGTCGCTATTGTAGCACTCGTCGTAGTGCTTCTCATCGTAGCGCTGATCATGATTATCCTACTAACGCCAATCACATATAGCATCGAATGGAACGGCAGGACGCCGTACCGCGTAGAATTGTCGGTCAAATGGCTGTGGCGCGTGTTGTCGCTGCATCTCGCATATTTCCAGGGCAAACCATTTTTTAAAGAACTTTATCTATTAGGTATGCAGAAAATAGGCCCTGTGAAAGAATATGACGAATGGATTCAACAACGGGTTGATGACGAATATCAGAAGGCCGTTGACGAATTTGAAAATGATCCGATGTCTGCGCAAGCGGAAGCGATGATGAAAGCCATGCAAGGCGGTGGTCAGGGCGGCACTGAACCGACTGAACCGACGACTGCTGGTGTTTCTGGTGAAAGCCTAGATGCTACGCGCAGTGCAGGGGCATCTTCGGATGAGCCAGGTAAACAAGTTCGCGTTGAGCGTGTGGATGCATCTAAGGATGACAATAAAGGCGCTGAAGCGCGGGCTGCACAATATGATTCAATCCGCGATAACCCGACGATGAAATCCGATGACGAAGTGGTGGAAAAAGTCACTTTCAATAGTGATGGCACCGTAAAAGAGAAGGTATTTACGAAAATAGACGGCTTGAAAGATAGCGTAAAATCGCGCTTTCAGAAACCAGATCCTAACGATCCGGTGGCCAGTTTTAAGTCGAAAATTCCAACTTTCTGGTTTATGAAACATGTGACGAATACTGAATTGTGGCGTCAATTATTGCTTGTTTCTAAGCGGTGTTATGACCATTCAAAACCACGAGATATCGCCGTAGAAGGGCGTATCGGCATCGGTGATCCTTTTAAGGGTGGCATGCTTGCTTCGATGTTGTACAGTATTTGGCCTGAACAGGCTGAACATATCGAGATTGATTATTTGCATTGGCATTTAGAAGGCAGCGGCCATATTAAAGGGCGCATTATCCTAGGCGCGTTGGCATGGCACGGCACGCGATTCGTGTTTTCACAACCAATACGGGCACTCATAGCTGAAACGGTTAAGGTCGTTTGGGTTAAGCGCAAAGAAAAGAAAGAATTAGAGCGATTGAAAGCGGAACAAGCCGCTAACGCATAGTTGACATCAGTGGAGGTACTACGATGGAGAACAGTAACGTAAAAGAAAATTTAGAAGTCCTTTTTGAAAAGTTCAAAAATATGATTAAGGTGGAAACGGTTGTAGGGGAAGCGGTGCAAATCGGCGATACTACATTGGTTCCATTTGTGGACGTAACATTTGGTTTCGGCACTGGCACAAACCATAACACATCTGGCAAGAACCATGAATGTGGCGGCGGTGGCGGCGGCGCTCGCATGGAACCAAGCGCTGTGCTCGTGATCAAGGGCGAACGCATCGAGTTATTCAACATTAAAGGCAATCCTTACAGCAGCAGCTTTGATCGCCTTATCGGTTTGGTGCCTGATTTAGTGTCCAAATTGAAATCCGATAAATATATCTATCTTAATGACGAACAATAATAGATAGTAAATTTTTAATAAGGGTTCATGATGAATTCATGGGCCCTTATTATTATTTAATAGTATACAATCTAATTATTAGATGCTATATCTTATCTATGATTTTTGAGGGTTTTTACTTGTGAAAGCAAGTTAGATTTGATATAGTAAAAATAGTGCATTACATGTTTGTGTAATGAAACTTTACTGTTCAGGAGGATCTCAAATGAAATTAACTAAAAAATTGACAACATTGGCTATCGTTGGTGCTATCTCCGCTACCACTGCTGTGGCAAGCGCTGCTAACATTGGTTTGGTGCAAATGAGTCAAGTTGTAAATAGCTATCCTGGTTACGGTGCACTCGATATGAAAATGCAACAAGTAGATGCACAATACCGCCCACAAATTGAAAAGAAAATGCAAGAAATTGACAAAATTAAAGATCAAGCTCAAGCAGAAGCAGAATTCAATAAATCCGTAGCTCCATTGTTACAAAAAGAAAATGACGAAGTGAATAAAATTGCACAACCAATGATGCAAAACATTCATAACGCTATCGAATCCGTTCGCGTTGAAAAGAAAATGGACGTTGTATTAGACGACCCATACACAATCCGCGCAGCTGATGCAAACAGTAACGTTGAAAATATTACAGATGAAGTAATTAAACGTCTAAAAAAATAATATTTTAATGTCGCTCTGGCGATAAATAAAAAAGACACCCTCCTAAAAACTCCACCGGCCGGGTCTGTTCCTTTGGAACAGGGCCAAAGTCGTTTTTAGGAGGGTGTCTTTTTTTCTCTAAATTACACATAAAATATTATTTTTTTAGACAGTAGGTAGAAGGACAAAGTCGTTTTTTGAGAGGGGGCTGTTTTCCTTTATCTAAGATAGATATTAATTTTTCAGACAGTAGGGGGAAGGGCCAAAGTCGTTTTCAGAGGGGTATCCCTTTTTTCGTTAATCTCTTTGAATAAAATATTATTTTTTTAGACTAAGGACCAGGGGGACGCAGGGTGTTTTGTGCTGGTTGGTTTGTTATGGTATGATTTAGTTGTAATTGAGGGCGGCGAAGGAGGTTTTGTAGATGTCTTTTATGCAGGTTTGTTGGAATTTGATGCGGTATCCGCGATCTAAGGGGATTCCGTATATTATGGAGAATGGTACGTTTGATCAAGCGCTAGTTTTTATGTTGCGTTTGTTTGGCTTTATGCTTGGTTTGTCGGTGGTGGAAAATGGTATCATATTTTTTATCACGCCTGTAACTGTGTTAGATACGATTGTATCGATTTTAGGCTTTGTTTTTGCCTGGTTTTTCCTAAAAGGGCTTTGGTTGATATTGGCCCATTTTTATGTGAAAGCCACTAGTAATCGTGATCTTATGTTTAAGGATACGTTCATGGCCGTTTCGTATGCGATGGCCTTTGATTTACCTATAACCATCTTATCCTTACTCGGTGCTGTACTCGTTATTGTATTGAGCCTTGCCGGAGCGGGTATGATTGCGTTCGGAGTTCAATCTATTTTGGGCCTAATCGCATTTGTATTAGCTATATATTATATGCTTTGCTCCCTTGGACTCTACCGTCAGATGTTAAAGACTACATCAATGCATATTATTATCATTGCTATTGTATATACTGTACTTTTAACAAGTGCATCTATGATGTTACGAGTATAGGTGAAAGTTATTTCATAAATATTAACAATACAATACGTGAAAGCAAAAAAACGAGCTTAGAATGAATCCAGGCTCGTTTTATTTTATGTGCTAAATGGGCAGATAAAGAATTTAGTATTTTATTTAGTCAATCGATAGCTCATGTCGAGGAGCATTTTTATTCTTTCAGTAGGCACAGAGCCATCCAAAGAAACGGTTAGCCAATTGGCCTTGTTCATATGATAGGCTGCATATATGCCTGGTTCCTTACGAAAGGCACCAATCATGGTAGGCTCGCATTTTATGTTTAACACATCGATAGGCCGAATGTTTGGCCATCCTAATTTATCGGTAGTAATATTCATGACTAGGGCGAACCATTTATGATTACTTTGATGGCGGTACACCTTGTAATGCGGGAACTGCGTCCAAGGCGTATTGGTGGTAGTATCCTCAAATTGATTGTGAATATAGGTTTCTAAATCTTCGCGTGTCATGTAAATCCTTCTTTCTCTCTTACATAATTAGTATATTCTCTTATGAAAGCAACTGCAAGTAAAAACACTATATTCTATAGAAATACAGTTATGAAATTAAGATATTAGGACTAAGAATGTAAAAAACACCTATATATGGTAATAGTTACTGTTTTATGTAACTTACCACTTATAGGTGTTTTTTATATATAGACACTAAGGAAAGGAGGAGGTCATATCTATATAATCTTATTCAGGTTTATGAACGAGGTTTACGATGAATTCGCTATCTTCAACAAGCGTTGCTTGAATGTAGTTATCACCATTAAATTCGAGAACTTCACCCGGTACGAGTACATGTTCTTCTGTTTCGTTAAGGAATACTTGAACTGTGCCCTTAACAACAGTAAAGATAACATTGGCTTCAGGATGATTATGTTTTTCTACCTTTTCACCTGCTTTGCCATCTTTTTTTACGATTACGTAGTTAGGGCCTTGGAATAATAAACCTAGATCTTTTTTTACTGTGCCTGCCATGATGCTGCACCTCCTATATTTGAAAGTATATGAGTAATGATTTATCTTATAGTTCTATTATAACTGATATTTCTTATCAATTCTGTGTCTGTAGCTACACTTTTATAAGGAATTTTAAATTAGAACAGGCCTGTACTATTTTTAAGACACATATACTAGGTCCTTAGAAATAGAACACGCCTGTACTATTTTTTTAGACACATATACTAGATCCCCTGAATTAGAACACGCCTGTTCTATTTTTTTTAGACACATATACTAAATCTCCGGAATTAGAACACGCCTGTTCTATTTTTTAGATACATATACTAGGTCCCTAAAAATAGAACACGCCTGTTTTATTTTTTTAGACATATACACTAGATTCCCAGAATTAGAATACGCCTGTTCTAATTTTTTAGGCACATATATTGGATCATTAGAAATAAAAACGCGAGCGTAAAATTTTACGTTCGCGTTTTCGTTCGTTTTTCGTCCGTTTTAGCGAACGAAATGGTATTTATTTTTTAGCGATTGTGTACAAGCGTGTGCCGTTTTCTTCTGTGGTGATGAGTTCGAATGTAGGATCGATAGCTTTCACAAAGGCTTCGAACCATGTTTGGTAAGCGAGCATCATGAATTTAGGGTCTACGCCTGCAGTGCGCCAGTAGCCAGCTTGTAAGCGGTGGTCGCCGACCCATGTGAAACGGTCCGCGCTGTCCTCAACGATTTGGTCGCCGCCGTCGCAAGGCATGCCGTTTACATAGAAGTTTTGAAGGGCATTGTAGATGGCCGGCGCCGTATGTTCTTCGAGGCTATCTTGGGCCACAACGCCGCATGCTTGGCCTTGTACAGCGAAGGCATCGAGAATAGCGGTTACTACGTGAATAGCATTTTCATCAGCATTTGTATCGAGCATGTCTTTGATGAAAGCCGCTTCGCGGACGGATGCTATGTTGATTTGGTTGGAGAGCCAACCGTGAATGTTGTTGTGGTCGATAATGTTTTCCAATGGAATGCTAGGGTTAATTGGTTCACCGTATGTATCTACGGAGATGGAATGTAATTCCTCAGCAAGGTCATCTACGACCTTTGTCGTTTTTTCAAGAATTAAGTTTTCGCGCTCTACGAGCAATTGAATTTTACGGTATAACCAGTAGTGAATATGACCTAAAAATGCGGACATGTGGAACTCCTTTGTATAAATTTTTATGATAATGGGGAAGGGACCTATGTATTTACATAGGTCCTTATATATTTCTAATTATGCACCTTTGCGGGCAGTTTCTAGTTTGTTAAGTAAATCGTACACGTTGACGCCGTGGATTTCAGCGGCTTGCCATAGTGGTTCCATCGTAGAGGATGGGCAACCGAGGCAACCCATGCCGATGCTTTGTAGTACAGGTACTGTATTTGGATAGATGTCCACGATATCACGGATGATTGTATCCGGTGTAATTGGTTGACCTGGTTCAAGGCGTGGCGTTTCAACCTCTGGATCATTGCCGTGACCTGGCAAGTTAACAACAGGTTCCGCTGCTTTCACTTCTGTAGGAGCCCCTTCAAGGTCGCCTAGTACAGCTTCTTTGAAAGCATCTAAGCCGATGCGATCGATGAATTCACCCATTCGTTCGATTTGTGCATTTGCTTTGTAATATTCGATGATGCGGTCCACAAGTGCAAGGGCTTCTTTTTCTGTTGTTACCTCTGCAATGAGATCGCCAATGCGTGGATGCGCACCGCCGCTACCGCCAGCGTAGACGCTCCAGCCCTCAACAGAACCGATAACGCCAACGTCCTTCATGCGGCTTTCAGTACAAGAATTAATGCAGCCGGACACGCCGATTTTCATCTTGCTAGGCATTTCTTGGGACAAATATTTGCGTTCCAACTGCATGCCAAGATGCACGCTGTCTTGTTTAGCCCGTTTACAGAACGTTGTGCCTGGGCAAATCTTGACGCTGCGCACGCGGTTGGACACCATGTACGCCGGCTCCATGCCGAGCATTTCCCACGCTGCGTCTACGTCCTCAGCTTTCAAATTCGTAATCATAATGCGTTGGCTGCCGGTTAGTTTAAGAACAGCGCCAAATTTGTTTGCCACATCAATATATTTTTGCAATTGATCTGGTTGAATAAAACCCGCTGGAATGCGCGGTGTAATAGCATAACGGCGTTGGCCGTTTTTAATTCGTTGTAAATTTCCTGCAATTTGAGCCATTGTAATCCCCTCTAAATTGTAATGAACTACTTATATTCTATCATATATTTTCACTGTGAAAGTCTCTATTAGCACATGCTAGAGATGATGCGTTTCGACGGTGATGTACGTCCAAACGATACATGTTCTAGAGAGCTAGTAAGAGATTGTTATGAAATGATTGTTATCATCATTTCAAGTTACATATACTAGTATAATTCATTTTACAATAAAATAATGTGTCCCAAGCTACAAAAAAGTAAAAATTTTTGGCACTGTTTCACGTGAAACTAAATACAAAAGTACGGCCCTAAACCTTGATTTGGGGCCGTTTTTTCAGGGGTAAAAATATTATTCCTCTTTTTTGAACGAATTTGCTTGTCACGAGCCTCCTTTTGGAATGTATATAGGTGAAAGGAGGTGATCAGATGGCTGAACTAAAACGCACAAAGTTAGTGTTACGTTTTAATATCGGTACAGAAGAAAAACCGAAATACAAAGACGTCACTTTCACACGCGTCGCTGAAGAAGCTACTGATGATGCGGTCAAAATCGTTGGCACTGCATTGGCTGGTCTCTATGAGAACACCATTGCTGACGTAATACGCGTCAACGAAGTATCCCTTGGTCATTAATGTGCTTTCACTTGTAATAGTTAGCACATAATGGCTGCGTGAAGGTTCGTAGTAATCCAAACCCTGTGGACCTATCGCGATCATTCCCATCCTTATGTATATGAATTAGAAAGGAGTGCCCAACATGGCTGATAAACGTGTGGTATATCTTAAATTTGCTACAGTCGATGGTAAAAGCGCATCGATCACAATTAGTGGACCTCGCACTGGCCTTACTTTGGAACAAGCTAAAACGGCAGCTAATGCGCTAGTAGCGAACAAGGTAATCTTAGGCTCTGGCGACGCTCCATTGGCAAGCTTTACCTCTGCCAGTGAAGTATCTACGCAAAGTAAAGATTTGCAATAAAACAACATATCGCTAATGTACAGATGAATCTATCGCATCTATGCCTAGCATAACTAAGGCCGCGATGCCTAGTATAAATATGGCGATTATGCCAAATACAACTATCGCTGTTATGCGATGAATATCTTATCCCTAGTCATATGATAGCCTCGGAACCTGTCATATGACGCCTCCCAGCGGGCCGCTCTTCGGAGTGGCCCGTTTTGTTGTATAATGAACCTAGAATTATCTTGATGTAGGAGGAACGATGAAGGTTCTATACGATACAATTTTGAAAGCAACTTATACAGGCCGTCCCAATCGGTTTGTGGTGACCTTGGATCTTAATGGTGAAAGCGTACTTGCCCATTTACCAAATCCAGGTCGTATGTGGGAACTGTTATTTACCGGTGTCACGATGTACATCGTGCCTCATGATAAGCCTGATGCGAAGACGAAGTATCGCGTTGTAGGTATTGAGCGCGATGGCGTGGTTATCATGCTCGATACAAATTATAGTAATGATGTGGCGCAGCATTTGATTGAACATAAACTCATCCCTGGCTGGGAACAATGGCGCGTCGTACGTCGTGAATATACGGTAAAACTACATGGAGCGACATCACGCTTTGATCTACTCCTTACTAATGACGAAGGTGAAGAATTCTTGTTAGAGGTTAAATCCTGTACCTTGTTCTCCAAGACTGGTGCCATGTTCCCTGATGCTATTACAGAACGGGGCCGCAAGCATTTATTGCATCTAAGGGAACTGCAAAACGAAGGCTACCATACGGGTGTGTTATTCCTTGTACAATGGGACCAAGCCCAATGGTTCTTGCCAGATTATCATACGGATTTAGAATTTGCCATGACCTTTAAAGAGGTAGCCCCATACCTCGATTGGAAAGCCGTTGCTGTGGCGTGGGATGAGACTTTCACCATGCCTACCGTGACGCGCACCTGTACCTATCCGAGCTATGTTCTCGATAGCGAAGCGCACGACAGTGGCGTGTACATCATGGTGATGCACCTTGACCATGAACTAGACCTCGAAATCGGTTCCAAGGGCATGATGCATTTTAATGCAGGTTATTACATGTACGTTGGATCCGCCAAGGCAAACCTTACGAAACGCATTGAGCGCCATAAGAGAAAACGCAAGAAAATGCATTGGCACCTCGACTACTTCCGCGGTCACTGCGAAATGATAGCGGCCGTGCCCATTCGTACAAGTGGTCTGCCCCTTGAAAGCTGGAGCCTCACCCATGAACCATACCCATCCATGCCGAGCACGCCAGACCCCGATGTAGACGTGAGCGTTGAATGTGCTTTGGCTGATGCGGTGCGTGCTATTGCTGAATGGGATGTACCTAAATTTGGCTGTTCCGACTGTGATTGTACAAGTCATTTGTTTGGTATGACCGAAAATCCAATACATAATAAAGACTTTATGGACGTGGTGGAAGAATTTAGGATGAATCAACTGGATTCCATAATTGTTGAGAATTAATAAAGTAGCATATTTGAGATGTGTTAGTAGTTATTTCCAAAATGGAAATAACTACTGATGATATGCTGATAAAAGGACGTGTAAATCAATTTGATTTGCACGTCTTTTATAGGTATTGGAATTTTTATGATGAAGGTAAATTAGAAAGGTTTTGAACTTGTTCCAAAATGGAACAGGTTTAAATGGAAAGTTTAAGGATTGCAATCCCTAAATATGTTATAATTGAAGAGTATAGGGATTACAATCCTTATATTTTTAAAAATAGAGTTGGATTAGGATTGCTATCCTAAAACACATATACTGATTATGTATTAACAGTGATATAGTGCTAGAAAAAGGAGGTTATGATGTCTTTAATTCAACGTGAGCAATACTTAGATTTTTTGAGACGCCATAAAGATCAAGATGTAATAAAAGTCGTCTCTGGTGTGCGCCGGTGTGGTAAATCTACATTATTTGAATTATTTAAAAAAGAATTATTAGACAGCGGTGTTAAACCAAATCAAATTATCTCTATTAATTTTGAGGATTTAGAGTATGAAGCATTACAGGAATATCACGCTCTTCATGAGTATATAGTAGAACGATTGATTCCAGACACTCCTGTGTATGTATTTTTAGATGAAGTACAGCATGTACCACAATTTGAAAAGGTCGTAGGGAGTTTATTTATCAAACCCAATGTGGATATTTATATTACTGGTTCAAATGCGTATTTTATGTCTTCTGATATTGCTACATTATTAACTGGCAGATATGTGCAAGTTGAGATGCTGCCGCTTTCTTTTAAAGAATTTCATAGTGCATACAGTCAGCAAAACTTATCAGATATGGATATATACAATTTGTATATTGAACATAGTTCTTTCCCAAGGCTTGTACATGTTGAAGATGAGGAAAGTATTGATGAATATTTGGAAAGCATTCTTAATACAGTTGTTTTGAAAGATATTGTAACGAGATTAAAAATTACAGATGTTCCTTTATTACTGGATATTATTAGATATTTATTGGCTAATATAGGGAGTCTGATTAATCCTACGAAAATTGCGAATACGCTCACTAGTTATGGCCGTAAAACGGATAATAAAACGGTTGAGAAATATTTACAAGGCCTTAAAGATGGTCTTTTAATCTATGAAGTTGATCGATTTGATGTAAAGGGGAAGGCATTATTACAGCGAAATGCTAAATATTATGTTGTAGATAGTGCATTCCGTAAGTTTTTATTAAGTCGCACAGATTCAGATCGAGGTCATATATTAGAGAATATAGTATATTTGGAATTGGTTAGACGTGGATATCATGTGTATGTGGGACATCAACAAAATGGAGAAATAGATTTTGTTGCTAAAAAACCACATCGTTTAGAATATTACCAAGTCAGTTATACCGTAATGGAAGATATTACATTACGACGTGAATTATCACCGTTAGAGCAACTTGATGATAACTACCCTAAATATTTACTTACAATGGATGTATTACATAAAACAGATAACCATAATGGTATAGAGCAAAAGAATGTTCTGGATTGGCTATTAGAATAGGCGAGGCAGCTTTCACAAAAATCCTTATAACAATAGCGCTAAACCCTTAAAAATGCTATAATAATATGATGAATTGTAATCAGTGTTAGTAAAATGAGGTGAGATTGTGGCAGACCAACAATGGTCCCATGGGAATATTCATCCCGTTCAGATTGATAAAGAAATGAAGAACGCTTATATCGATTATGCGATGTCCGTAATCGTAATGCGTGCTCTTCCTGATGTGCGTGATGGCTTGAAACCAGTTCATCGTCGTATTTTGTACGCGATGCACGAAACAGGCATGACGCCTAATAAACCGTACAAGAAATCCGCGCGTATCGTCGGTGACGTTCTCGGTAAATATCATCCACATGGTGATAGCTCCGTTTACGATGCGACTGTACGTTTGGCGCAAGATTTCAATACGCGCTACCTCTTGGTAGATGGCCATGGTAACTTTGGTTCCATCGACGGCGATAGTGCCGCTGCGATGCGTTATACCGAAGTGCGTATGGCAAAGATTACCCAAGAAATGCTTGCTGATATCGACAAGGAAACTGTTGATTTCATGCCGAACTATGATGAAAGCTTGCAAGAACCGACTGTATTGCCAGCGAAGATTCCAAATCTTCTCATCAATGGTTCCAGCGGTATCGCCGTAGGGATGGCGACCAATATTCCGCCGCACAACCTTAATGAGGTTTGTAATGGCCTTGAAATGCTCATCGATAATCCAGCTGTAACTGTGGACGAATTGATGACACAAATTAAAGGCCCTGACTTCCCAACTGGGGCGCTTATTTTGGGCCGCGATGGCATTAAAAAAGCGTACTCCACAGGTCGTGGCAGCGTAAAAATGCGCGCTCGTGCAACCATTGAAGAAATGGCGAAGGGCAAGCATAAAATCGTAGTGACTGAGATTCCATACCAAGTTAACAAGGCTCGCGTTATCGAAACGATTGCGAACTTGAGCCGCGACAAGGTCATCGATGGTATCACAGCACTTCGCGACGAATCTGACCGTCAAGGTATGCGCATCGTTATCGAATTGCGCGCTGACGTGCAACCAGATATCGTGCTCAATAAATTGTATAAACATACTCAATTACAAGAATCTTTCGGCGTGATTATGTTAGCCCTCGTGGATGGTCATCCTCGCGTATTGAATTTGAAAGAAGTATTGGGTTACTACTTAGATCATCGCCTCGATGTAATCGTACGCCGCACTCAATTCGAGCTTAACAAAGCCGAAGCGCGTGCTCACATCTTGGAAGGCTTGTTGATCGCCCTCGACCACATCGATGAAGTTATCGCTACCATCCGCAGTTCTCAAACTGATGAAATCGCACGTAACGCATTGATGCAAAAATTCGGGCTTTCAGAAAAACAAGCAGTAGCCATCCTCGACATGCGTCTACGCCGTTTAACAGGCTTGGAACGCGAAAAAATCGAAGAGGAATACAAGGAATTGTTGGCATTGATCGAAGATTTGAAAGCTATCTTGGCTAGCGAAGCGCGTCAACGTCAAATCATCAAAGAAGAACTAGAAGATATGAAGAAGAAATACGGCGACCCTCGTCGTTCTGAAATCACTATCGATACGTCCGACCTTGATGTAGAAGACCTCATCGCTGACGAAGAGATGGTTATTACCTTGACTAAACAAGGTTATATCAAACGCATGAACGCGAACGTATATCGCAACCAACATAAAGGTGGCGCTGGCGTTATCGGCATGAAGACGAAGGAAGATGATTATGTAACGCAAATTATGCATGTTCGTACGCATAATACATTGTTGTTCTTCACGTCCACTGGCCGTACATATCGCCTCAAAGCATACGAAGTACCTGAAGCAGGTTCCCGTAATTCTCGCGGTACTGCTATGGTTAACGTATTGCCACTCGCTGTGGGCGAATCTGTTACGACTATGATCGACCTTGAACGCATCCATGAAAATGTAAACTTATTCATGGTTACTGAGTTCGGCGTTGTGAAACGTACGGCTATCGAAGAATACCGCAATATCCGTCGTTCCGGCCTCAATGCGATCAACCTCGACGAAGGGGACCGCTTGATTTGCGTTATCGTAACCACAGGCAACCAAGATATCTTGATTGGTACGAAACTTGGCATGGCCATCCGTTGCAACGAAGAGGACGTTCGTCTCATGAAACGCGCGGCTCATGGCGTGCGCGGCATCAAGTTGAAAACAGGCGACGTTGTTGTAGGCGCTGGTGTTCTTGACTCTGATGAAAGCGAAGCACAAGTGTTCACCATTTCCGAAGAAGGGTATGGTAAACGCAACGAAGCGGATGCGTACAATGTACAAAAACGCGGCGGCATTGGTACAAAGAACTTCCGCATTAACGACAAAACCGGCGATGTAGTAGCCGTTGAAGTCGTTCATAATGATGACGAAGTGATGCTCATTTCCGAACAAGGTAAAATTATTCGCTTTAACATGAATGACATTGCTGTGAAAAAAGGCAAGGCCATTTCTGGTGTGAAAACACAAAACCTCGACGAAGGTGATAAGGTAGCTAGCATTGCTGTTATTCCTGCATCTGAAATCGAAAGCGAAGATTAATATCGTATATGTCATATAGATTTGTATTCTATATGCAAAGTAACGAAAATATACTATATCTAACATAGATATGCACAATTGGCGATCACCTATGTGGTCGCCACTCGTGTTATACAGGACGAGCAGTCGCTTTATCTATTAGGCCCTGACGTTGTGTAGGGGCCAAACCACAATCATGCCCATATATAGTTGAATGAATAAAGGATTGAATAGGAGAGAATGATGAAAAAATGGTTAGCTGCCATCATGGCAGCAGGATGTATATTTTTCGGTGGCTTTGGCGTAGCTAATGCCGCTGATTGGTACTACGTTGATGCGGACACAGACGATTCCGCATGGTTTATCGATAACTCATCTGTGTTTAAAACAGATTCTATGGCTCGTATTTTGGTGAAAGCCAACAATGTAGAAGGTTATACTTATATCTATACCGTTGAAATCAACCGCCCAGATAGCACTTGGACAGAAGTTAACGCCACTGTGTATAGCCAATCTGGCGTACCGTTGTTGAGTAGCAATGAAAAACAAAAACCTGTAAAAATTGAGAAAGATACAATAGGATCAGAAGTAATGCAGGCCCTTTGGGGAAAATAAAATTTAATATAGATATTTGGAACTCAATTCTCTGAACAGTATCCGTGATACGTATGCTTAGGGGTTGATGGGGCCGAAAAAGCCTCCACCGGCCGGGTCTGACTTCGGCCTACGGCCTCCGCAGGGCCAAAGTCGTTTTTTCGGCCCCATCAATCCCATTTTGCATCTATCATTTATACAAATTCAGAGAATTGAGTTCTTTTTATCTACAAAATTATTTTCCACAAAGGACCGGAGAAGGAAGATATATTTTTATTTATTTATCGCCTAAATTGTATTAAAATTAGGGGAGAAATATTCGTATAGGGGAAAGGTGGTGTGGTATGCGTAGTTTTGATTATCGGCGGCTCGGGGATTGTCTGTGGGATGGCGAGGTTGTGTCATTGGTTTCACAGATTCACGAGTATAAGGGGCGGCAGGATTTGTTTGTATTGCAGCGGCCTAGTAGTGTGGCGCGGCTTGTGGATATTGCGAAGGTGCAGAGTGTAGAGTCATCGAATCGTATTGAAGGTATTGTGACGACGAAGGCTCGTATTCGGTCGTTGGTGGCGAATAAGACGACGCCTCGTAATCGGGATGAGGAAGAGATTATGGGGTATCGTGATGTGTTGAATACGGTGCACGAACATTATGAGCATATTATGCTGACGAGTAATATCGTGTTGCAGTTGCATCGTGATTTATACGCTTATTCGCATAAGAATATTGGCGGGCAGTATAAAAATGTGCAGAATTCAATTATTGAGCGGCTTGCAGATGGTTCTGAGGTGGAGCGCTTTAAGCCTTTGGCACCCTATGAAACGCCGAATGCTATAAATGAAATCTGTCATAGTATTAATGCGGTTCTTCAAGATAAATCGGTGGATCCTTTGCTTGTGATTCCTGTATTTATACACGATTTTTTGTGTATTCATCCTTTCAATGACGGCAATGGGCGTATGAGTCGGTTGTTGACGACGTTGCTCTTGTACCAAAATGGGTACATGATAGGCAAGTTCATTAGTTTAGAGCAAAAAATTGAGCGCACGAAGGACAGTTATTATACGGCGCTGGCCCAATCTGGTGCAGGGTGGCACACAGGGGATGAGGATGTGGTCCCTTTTGTTAAGTATATGCTCCGCGTTATTTTGGCGGCGTATCGTGATTTTGAAAGCCGCATAGAATTGCTGCATACGTCGTTATCTGCGAAAGATCGTATAAAAATCATAATTGGTGCCACTATTGGTAAGGTTACGAAGGCGGGAATTCTTGAGAAACAACCAGATTTAGCTGTGTCTACCGTAGAAAAGGCGTTGAAAGAACTTGTAGAAGAGGGCTTTATAGAACGGCATGGTGTGGGACGAAGTACATTTTACGTAAAAGTATCGCAAAAAATTAGCTTTCACGCAAAATACATTTAATATATGGTATAATAAATTAAATTTGATTTTATACGAGGTGAAATATATGAAAAAATTATTAGGTACATGTTTAGCGGCTGCTGCAATTTGCGCATGCGGTTTCGGTTCTGCTAGTGCTGTTAACTGGCAAGTATTTGGTCAAGATAGTGCTGGTATTACTTGGTCCATCGATCAAGATAGCGTTCAAAAAAGCGATAAAACTGCAACTGTTATGATCAAAGCCCAAGATTCTGAAGGTTATCACTTCATCGCTACTGAAGAATTCAACCACAAAAAGAAAACTGTAAAAGACCAAAAAGTTGTATTGTATAACCCACAAGGTTACGCAGAACGCGAAGATAAAGTTGATGGCAAAGACCGTCCAGTTGTTGCTGGTTCCCCATCCGAAGCAGTTTACAACTTCTTATGGCCACAACAAGCAAAACAAGGTAAAAAATAATATACACCTTATAAGACAAAGCAGCTCGAATGAGCTGCTTTTTTGTGCTTTTAGAGAAGAAGTGAGTTTGAGTTATAGGACAAAACATGTGGGTAAAAACCCTTGTAACACTAGATAATATCTGATTTGATGAAGGCTGTATCTTCTTTGATAATTTAGTATAACGTAATATAGTATATCGTAATATACTATATCGTGTTATACTAAACGCCAATTCCTACCATCCTAGTTCGTTGATGAACAGCCTTCTTATTTGTTATGCTAGTAATATAGGAGAAATTAAAACTTTCACAATAGGTATGATTATACAGAACGAGGAGGTCCTCATGTCCCAATTTGAATTTATCGACAAACGCGTGCCGATTGCGCTCGACAACCCGTCCATTTACCACGACATTTCGAAGTGTAAGAATTGCACCTTGTGCCGTCGCGCTTGCGCTGATGTGATGAGCGTGCTCGATTACTACGACCTCGAGGCGACTGGCGATGTGCCGGTGTGCATCCACTGCGGTCAATGTGCGGCTGCATGTCCATTCGATTCCATGCATGCGAAATCCGAGCTTGATAAGGTGAAAGCGGCCATTGCCGACCCAGACAAGATTGTTGTCATTCAAACGGCACCGGCTGTGCGCGTGTCCATCGGTGAAGGATTCGGTTTTGAACCAGGCACATTCTTAGAAGGCAAAATGGTGAGCGCCCTTCGCAAACTTGGTGCTGATTACGTAGTTGATACGAACTTTGGCGCGGACTTGACCATCATGGAAGAAGCATCCGAGCTCGTGGATCGCTTGAACAATGGCGGTACCATCCCTCAATTCACGTCCTGCTGCCCTGCGTGGGTGCGCTTTGCGGAAATCTATTTCCCTGAACTCATTCCGAACTTATCCAGCACCCGTTCTTGCATCGCTATGGAAGCGGCCATGATCAAGACGTACTTTGCTGAGAAAAAGGGCATCAATCCGGCGAACATCGTGTCCGTCAGTGTTAACCCTTGTACGGCGAAGAAGGCCGAAACTAAGCGTGTTGAGGAAAATGCGGCGGCTCGTTATTACGATGATGAAAGCCTCGGCATGGATACGGATATTTCTATTACTACACGCGAATTCATTCGTTGGCTCAACGACGAAGGTGTTGATTTTGAAAGCCTAGAAGATTCTCAGTTTGATGATTTAATCGGCATGGAAACTGGTGCGTCCATCATCTTTGGTAATACGGGCGGCGTTATGGAAGCGGCTATGCGTACAGCGTACAAGCTCATTACTGATAAAGAGCCACCTCCATATGCATTAACTCACCTCGAAGACGTTCGCGGTATGAACGGCGTTAAAGAAGCGACCGTACAACTCGGTGATGACGTAACATTGTCCGTTGCTGTTGTACACGGCGGCAAGAATACCCGTGACTTCCTCAACGCTTTGAAAGAAAACGGCAAACACTATGACTTTATCGAAGTTATGGCTTGCCCTGGCGGTTGTATCGGTGGTGGTGGTCAACCACGCACCAAATTACCACAAGCCGTAAAAACAAAAGAAGCCCGCATCGGCGGACTTTACAAAGCTGATGAAGAATACAAATACGTGGCATCCTATGAAAGCCCTGAAATCCAAGAACTATACAAAAACTTCTTGGGCGAACCACTAGGACACAAAGCTCACGAACTATTACATACACACTTCACAGACCGTAGTGCACAACTAGGGGACCGCAAAGATGTGGTGCCTGAAACATGCCCTACATCACCTAAATACAAAGGGTAATTAGGGTAGAAGCCCCCATCTGTTCCAAAATCCTCCACCGGCCGGGTCTGACTCTGGCCTACGGCCTCCGCAGGGCCAAAGTCGGTTTTGGAACAGATGGGGGCTTTCTCTATATACTTTTGTATAAAGGTGATGTCAGGGCATTGTTTCTGGAGAAGGGAGAAAGCCGACACGCTACTGCGCTACGCGGAGCCCGAAGTCGTTTTGAGGGGCCGATAGGGTCTTTCTCTATATACGTTTGTGGTTTAGGTGATGTTAGGGCATTGTTTTTTAGAGAGAATACACCGGCCGGGTCTGACTCCGGCCTACGGCCTCCGCAGGGCCAAAGTCGGTTTTGGAACAGATGGGGGCTTTCTCTGTGTGCGTTTGCATAGAGGTACTGTGAGGGCATTGTTTTTCATTTATGGTAAGTAATTTACACGTATGTGATTGTATACTTGTCTTAAGGATGGTATTGTTATTTTGAATGGACCGAGTTGTATATACAAGGTTTGGTCAGTGTAGAGGTTAGTAAGGGGATTAAGAGCTATGATTGACGAACGGGTTGTGGAGAATAATATTTTTAGTTTTGCGACGAATGAGTTGTCGCAGGATGCATTTATTTGTTGGTGTTTGAATTGGATTAATATGCCTGTTCGTGATGATAATGCAAGTGGGCGTCAGTTTGGGGCTCGGTTTTTATCTCGTTTGTTGAATGAGGCTTATGATGTATCTGGTGTTAACCAGATATATATTTTTAGGCAGTTACTTAATATTGATGTGCTTGTATTGGTTCCAGAACTACAAGTAGCTTTAATTATTGAAGATAAAACATCATCACAGGAGCATGGTAATCAGATCAATCGGTATAAATATTTGCTTTCAAAAACATTTGAATCAAATCAATACAATGGATTGGATATATATCAACATCTTTCAGATGATAAAAAGGAACAACAGCAAAAACGTGATGAGACTACTTGCTGGGGCGCGGTGAATAGTATTCGATGGGCATTACGAGATGAACCGGGAGAATTGGATTTGTCAAAGTATACGATTCATACTGCGTATTTGAAGACGGATTGGTTCAATGATGATGACTGGAATACGGTTTGGGAACTGGAGAAGGATCCAAAGGTTAATACCTATGTGGATGGGCCAGAGTTCTTATCCTTGTTACTGTCTTGTCGTGAGTGGAATAATCCAATTTTAATGAGCTTTGTGGATTATTTGAGCTCTAAAATTAGGGCTACTATAGAGCATAGCTGTTTTTGGGAATACTATAAGGATATTGATGGGCATATTCGTTTTTATATCCAAGATACTGCAATTGCCCAACGGAGATTTTTGCAGACTGTATTTAATCAGCCAAATCACGAAGCACCATTTATGACCGACTTGAAACAACACGTTGAGAATATTGACGATTCGTATGTATATGGTCGTATAGATGATGCGTCTCATACTCATACGATTCAGCATGGTAGCAGCTTTGGTACCCCTTGGTCTTTGATGCATTTTTGGCCACGTTCTCTAGACCGAACTGTTGATGCCGATTATTGGGGCTTTCAAAATACAAGTGAGGATAATTTAACTGTTAAGCCCTATATGTTTTGGCGCGTTGATAAAATTAAAGAAGGTCCAGTTTTGAGTTTACGTTACTATACGTGGTGGGAAAAGGGCGCCGGTGATAATGGTGAAAGCAATACCTGCTCATATAAAACCTGTGTGTATAACTATATTAAAGAGTATATATTATCATTAGAGAAGATTTCTGCCAAATTGGAGGCTATTAATAAGCTATATTGTTGTACAGCTGATAAGGGAGATATATGCTCTGAAGGTAATTTATATAAGCAATATGAAAACACTCTATTACAATTTAAATTGCATAAGATACTAATTGATTGGAATGATGCGGATAAGCGTGCACAATTTATATCCTTAATGCGTGATTTAAATGCAGAATTAACGCAGGAGATAGAAGACGTGAAATGGGATCTTGTGCGTAAAGGGGTGCTAAAGTAGAGGTGACCTTATGACAGAGGAAGAGTTATATAATCGTTATCATGAAATACAATCAACATATGTAGAGGTTAGATTTATTGATGGAGAGTCATTAATAGGTAAGTTAGATTCTTTTGTTTCTGGCGTTAATAATGAACCTGATGAAGCATCGATATATGTTGGTAGTTACGAATTGTATGCTAGTGAAATCAGTGAAATAGTAGAGGTTTCATGATGTATTAGTAATAGTATTCAAGGCTTATAATTTTAGGGATAATAATAGCATAGATTATAAAAGACTCGTATCACAGCAAATGATACGAGTCTTTTATGTTTATGTATTTTATTCGTAATAGGAATCAGCTAATTGACCATCTTGGTCTTGGATGATCCAGTTATTGTTGTTTTTTACCATGGTTACATTGCCGGTGAATGTTTGGTGTTTGATGCGGCCGTTAATGAGGTCTTTACTTTCAATGCGATAATTATATACGACAGTGTCTGGTGAGACGGATACAGCTTTTGCTGAAAGTAATGTGGTGGATAGGGTTGATTTATATCCATTGCGCCAGTAGTCGTAGGTACCGAGGCTAGCACGTTGTTCATCAGATAGGTATGTGTAGGCATTAGCAAAGTCTTTATTGGTTAGGTAGCGATAGTAGTTCTGCAACGCTTTTGTACTTTCTTCAACCGCATTATTTTGTGCCACTGATTGTGTATTTGTTGATGCTGGTTGTGGGGCAGGTGTAGCTTTCACAGATGAATTATTACTGGTAGTATTTGTAGAATAGTGGGTAGGTGTTGTATTGTTTATAGGATTAAAACTAGTAGCGATAGTAGCAGCGCTCAAACCAATGCTTATGCTTATGAGTACGACATAGGCAATGATATACAATGCGGTAGATGTGGAGGTTGGCGAAGGCCGGAGCCCATATTGTCGTTGGATTTCTGGGGTGATTTGGATGTAGGAGGTTCTTTCACCATAGTTATTAGTATATGTATCACCTTTGGTTAGCATTAAGATTAAGAACCAAATGGGTCCTACGATAGGAATAAAGTTGATAAGGAAGAACCAACCAGATTTATTGGTGTCATGTAGACGGCGGACTGCAATAGCTAAGCCTGGAAGTATTAATGCTAATTCGATAATACCTAGTAGGACATATAAGACGATAACAGTCATGATATTATTAGATACTAATTTAATGATACCCATTATGATAGGGATGATTGTTAGACAAAGAGAAATCATCAAATTATATCTGAAAAATTCGCTACGACTGGCACGACCTTGAAATTCAGCATATTTCTTGGTGAGCACAAATGTAAGTGTGTCTAGTTCATTGAGTTCAAAAGGATCCCAGTCATAAACAGGATTGTTCTTTTGTGTTGGTGGAGTTCTTACTGTTTCTGGTGTAGTTATTGTGTTAGTAACTGGTGTTCCGCAATTGCTACAAAATGAGGTATTGGGTTCTAATGGGTTACCACAATTGTTACATGTTAATTGTGCTTGCTGTTGACCGCAAATACTACAAAATTTAGCGCCCTCTGGTACAGGGTTGCCGCAATGTTGACAAATCATGATTTTCTCCTTGTCTTGTTTTGTATATGATAGGAATATATTTTAATTTTAACCCTACAAATCATACAGCTTCAAGTGATTTAATTCCTGAATTTTTTCTTAAATGTTTCTGAATTTTTCATCTTATTGAAATAGACTGTTTCTTTTGATTTTATGCAGTGACAAAGAATGTGAATTGGTTTAGCACTTGTTTTTGAATACGCATAATATAATCGATGTCCATCAGCGGTTTCCATATGATAAACAGGGAATCCCAATGAATTGATTTTGCTGTTATGAGTGGCATCGATTTGTGTTGGATCATCGGCTGCATATAGGCGAGTGAGCATTTTTTGGATATGAATGCGCACTGTTTGATTAGTACTTGTATAATCCGCTAAGAATTGTTTCTCTAGTTCAAATTTTTCGTAAATTTGTTGTAAATCCTTAGCATCATTTAGACGCTTTGCATCGTTCTCATATGCTTTTTCATCTTCTGCCATCAATTGTAGCTGCGTTTCTAGCTCATGAATTTTTTGTGCCGATTGATTTTCTTGGTCTGTCATCCGTTGTTGGAGTAATTTATTTTCCTCTTCGAATTCCTCGCTACATTCTTGGTAATAAGTAGATTCCTCTTGTAATGTTTTATTTTGTGACTTTAATTCTTTATTACGTGCTTTTAGTGCATCTGACTCTTTAATTTGTGCTTGATATTGCTTTTCTATCTGTTTTCGATTTTCTTGTGCCGTGCTTAGCTGTTGTGACATTACTTTAATCTGCTCTTTTAAATCATCCAGAACATGTTGGTCTGTATGACTTGGATTTGCTTGTTGTTTTTGTAATACCTTTTCTAGCTTTTGTTTAGCGGCTTCTATTTTTTGTGCTTTTTCCTGTGAAAGTATTAAATCTTTGGAGAGAATTTTTACTTTATCATTTAATTGGATGATTCGGTATTGGTTATTTTTATATTCTTGATATTCGATGGAGTCACTGGTAATCCATAAAGGTGCTCCATTTTCGTCGACGGAGAAGCTTTTACCATAAATCGTCATAGCAATGAATACAACAACAGACATCATGGCAGAGGTTAATTTTCCGGAGGTTTTGATGAGGGAGTAAATAGAATAGCCACCCAATGCACACCAGCCAATCGGTCCTGCGATGATAGAAACGCCTTTAGCCACACCGGTATAGACAGCAAATGGAAGGGTGATGCCTAAGAAACTCGTAAATATGGCATGGATAATTGTATTGATAGCGATGTAAGCCCCAAAGGAACTGCCGATGGTGATAAGCGAACCAAGGCCTACGCCAGATTTTAGAAAGCTGTTACGCAATACTTCACCACTTAAATGGTCTGTTTGCAAGGACTGTTTGATTAATTCTTTGCGGTCAGACGATAAGTTATCCAGTTCCATGTCGAGTTGGCGAATCATTTCATCCCGCTCTGCATCACTTTGTTTTTCTAGGCTAGAAATGATGGATTGCAGTGTCTTTTGGTAAATAATATCCGCCTTTTGCTCAACATCTAACTCTCCATTAATGGAAGAATCTGTTTTAGCGGCACTTACAATAATTTTGTTAGATAATAGGGCTAGACTGCTATCTGGCACATCTAACTCCTCGCGAACCTCTTCAATAAATAATGTATAGAGTTGCTCTTGAGAATAGCTTTGTAATGCGTGAATCTCTTCTTTAATTTTATTGTTGATATCTTGATGATTTTCCTTACTTTCACGTTCAATCTCATCATTTGTTTTCGTAGATTTCCCAAAGAAACTCATAACCGAGTTGAAAGCTTTTTTCCCCGTGGTTACAGTGTTATTGAACTTATCTGAGAAAACATTTTTCATCGTTTGCTGACGAAGCAGCGCAATTAAATAGGATAACTCCTCTTTAGAGGCATTTTGTAAACCATCAAACAGTGTAGGTGCTTGATATATTTTATAAGTAAATTTATTAGTAGCCATAACGTAACCCTTCCCTTACACATATATTCATAAAACCTTCATATTTTATATAGTATCATACAACAACCCTTCGGGAAATTGTTTATGTTGAAGCTTTGATATTACTTACTATTTATTGTATATAATTAAAAAGATAGAGTTGATATGCGTCGTAATGTAGATATACTATAAGCACAAAAAACTCTACCCTAGATCTCCTAAGGTAGAGTTTTCATCTATAAATCTCTATAATACGATGCTTATTGTATCGTATATTTGTTTGATATATAATTAACATAAGATAGTTAGACGAGGTTGGGCCTCTCTTCGTTATTGAAGGGAGGGGTAAGCCTATGAGTGATTATGAAATCATTATGCTCCTATTACAGGTGATGACTGTGGTTATCGCCTTTGGAGCATTAATAGCGCTTATTTGTCTAGGAAAAGACAAATAGCCCTTCGTTATCTTTGATAATTCGATAACAGAAAGGCCATTTCCTAATATTTTATAGATTTCGAGATGAGCCTGACGTATCCACTCGTCTGACTATCTTCTTATATTATAACGATGGTTTAGTTCATCGTCAAATGTAGATGATCACAGTCGTTATTTTGGGATATGAATAGTACTTATTTGTCTAGGAAAAGACAAATAGCCCTTCGTTATCTTTGATAATTTGATAACAGAAAGGCCATTTCTACATGTATATGTAATTTCGAGATGAGCCTGACGTGTCCACTCGTCTGACTATCTTCTTATATTATAACGATGGTTATGTTCATCGTCAAACATAGATGGTAGATAGAGTTTTGTTTATAGGAAGTATTATGCGTTACATTACGATTTGCACAACCGGCATATTTAATGCCATTCGGCCGTCCTTGTTCCCGCCGATAGAGGGAAAGGGAGCGACGACGTTTTGCTTGGATTAGATTTTAATACAGGCGGGATCATCCCATTTTATGATGAGGAGCAAGACGATGTAGTTGCCAATGGTCCTTATATTGAGCTAGAGCGGCAGAGGATTCGAGCGTTCGTTAAGGCCGTATGGCACTTTCACCTAGATCACATGGACCAAGCGTGCTGGGACGAACTCGGTACCTTGTGGGATGCGACCTATGACAATCCAAATTATGCGCGCCATACGCAGGATCATTACGCGTACCTTGAATGCGTCAAATACATGGTGAAATTGGCCGTTCATTTTGGCGACATCCATCGGGCCGAGCTGTACAAGCGGAACTTACAAACCCTCATCGATAAGGAGTATCGATTTGGCTGGGCCGGTACCGCATTAGGCTATCCATGGAATGCGTCAGATTATAGTATTATGGCTCAGATTAATGAAAGCCTTGGCAAATTAGACCTTGCGAAGGAGCAATACGATAAGGCTTATGCCTTGGTGAGCTTTTCCCAAGACAAATGGCGCTACTTTGAAGGCAAACATGGTAACATCTGGGATTTACCAATCGCCGTAGACCCAGAGGAGACACAACCTACATTAACCGAATGGTTAACAAACTATACACCGAAATTCTCTACCATTGACGAGTACAAGAAGGCATTGGTATCTTGGATGAGTTATGTATCCCATTAAATAATATTGTTTGAATAGTATATATGCATGAAAATAGCCAGTATCTTTGAAGAGAGGTACTGGCTATATCTATGGATTATATAAATTGGCTATTGCATTGAAATTTGTGTTGTGTTAAAACAGTTTAAAACATGTTATGTAGAAAGGCGATATATATATGAAACAGTATTTAAAACAATTTGCTACATCAAGATGGTTTGATTTAATCGGCGTGGTACTCGTAGTTGGCATTGCAATCTCTGCAGGATATCTTAATTCTCGACTTGAGAAATTTGTAGATTGGGGACCATGGACTGCGTTAGTTCCATTTGGTCTTATTTCTGTTATCAATGTTGGTATTTCCATGTTGTCTACACGATTTACTGGCCAATTGAACAAATGGGGTAACTATCTTGGCATTGTTAATACTGTGTTATCAGGTGTAATTGATTTCATTCTTGGTAATAAAGCCGCGATTATTACATATCCTGTTACCTTTATTATTTATACATTTGCTATAAAAAAATGGAAAGCATCGCATGATGGGATTCCTAATACGATGAGTCCATCACAAAAACGATGGGTAGGATCTATGATTACTGTGATGGCTTTTATTTTTTCTATCATAGCTAACTTTATAGGGTTTAGCGGTCATATTAATTTCTTATCGATTCTTACAACGATTGTATTTGCCTTATCTCTCATCGCTAATCTATTTAACGCTCTAAAATTAAATACACAATGGCCATTTTGGATGGTCTATAATATCGTTCAGCTTCTAAAAGCATTCACTCAAGGAAACTTTGCCAATGTTGGTAAATATGTATTTTATATTCTTAATGCCATTGGTGCATTGCTAGTT
The DNA here is from genome assembly GCF_002959815.1 of Veillonella sp. T34266-5. Classification (NCBI taxonomy): domain Bacteria; kingdom Bacillati; phylum Bacillota; class Negativicutes; order Veillonellales; family Veillonellaceae; genus Veillonella; species Veillonella sp. T34266-5. The sequence continues at coordinate 144,061 of NZ_PPCZ01000004.1, read as the reverse complement.
TGGAATGATAAAGAAGCGAAATAAACATTGTGCTTGTATTTAGATTTATAGCCAGTATCTCGACAATGAGGTACTGGCTATTTTATGTATAGACAGGCTATAATGTTTATAAAATAAAAGCTTGATGAGGTGCATAGATTGGGGATTAGCATTGATGGTTATTGAAATTACTAAAAAGCATATTATTGTGGCTATTACATGTTTAGCAATTGGTGTTGCTATAGGTGTTGGTACTGTTATGTTGGTCAATCACGAATCAAAGAATATGAGCCAAACAGAGATAACAAGTGCACAAGTAAAGTTAGTTGAGGCATCAAAACAGGAAACATCAACACCGACAAATCAAGCAACTAATAACTCGATAGATGTTTCGATGTATCGCAATGCACGATTTGGCTTTTCCGTTCGTTATCCTAGTACATGGGTAAGGGGGCAGGAATCAACTAATGGTGATGGGTGTATTATATCTCCTCAAGATGGAACTATTGAAGTCACCGTATCTGGTTCGAATAATACACTTAATGAAACAACACAAGCAGCTTATTATCGGACTCTTAATGTAGCCAAGCAACGAGGTATACCTGGATTTCATACCGTCAGTGATGATTGGTATGTCGTAACGTATACTGATGGTACATTTATTTATTATGTGAAAGGTTTTGTTGGTGCTGGTTCTGAAAATAAATTGCATATTAAGTATTTACAATCAAAGAAAGATCAATATCAAGATGTAGTACAACAATTAGAAAATGGATTTAACCATGGAAATTTAGATGCAGGGCACTAACTGATGATATAACTATAATCTATATGTTTAAGAGGTAAGTCTATTGAAATATATGCTGATAAAACTCATGTTAAGTTCTATTCTTATCATTGGTTGTATAGGGCAAACTGCGTTTGCCAAAACCGATGATGTAGGCGTCTTAGCCGGTTTAGAATCTAATTCGGATATGTACTCTTATTTGAACCATTACCATTATTCCTTATGGCTAGCAGATTATCGTTATTCTGGTCACGATATGTACATCTCTGCGGACCAATCTGTTATTATTTCATTATGGGATTATAGTACACCACCGAGCATGATATATATTACAAAATCAGGATATGCAACTAATAAAGGGGCCATGGTAGGTATGACGCGCAGCGAAGTAGAATCCCTTTATGGCCCGCTTCTCGAGGATACTGAATGGGGCCGTCCGGCAGAACCATATGGCGATATCTACCATGGTTATGATACATATACAGGGTACTATGTGGGCGAATACGTAGGTTATCACAATGAAGGTCTATCTTTTGTGTTCAATAAGTATACAAATCAAGTCGTATTGATTCGGTACCAACGTGATCGACATGGTAATAGTAATGTGTTAAGCGATGTAAAAGAATATAATTTATTACCTTATTTGTTATAGTGTATGAAGTTTTAGGAGCTTTTTATGTTAAAACGTATTTTTATAATGTTAGCAGTAGCGTTAGCTTTCACGATACCTAGCCAAGCGATATCGATACAGGAACTCAAGTCATCACCGCAGTTTAAGGTGATTTATGAGGTAACGCCTGATGGTCCTAATGCAGATGAGCATACTATATGGTATTTAGATACGAAATCCATAGAGGTATTAGAGTATGCACCACCTATGTATAAAATTAAAGCCACGGTATATAATGCATACCAATCGCCGCGTAAAAACGTTATTTATAGTGATTCTTGGATTGTATCCTATGATACTCGTTTGTCGCTGGCAAGTCAGGTATATCGCGCGAAACAAGCGGGTGCTTCGTTGACGACGGTTATTGATGCGGCGCAGACAAAAACAGGCATGACGGGCACTGAGGAACCATTGGGTAAATTCTCCTTTGATGGACAGTCGCTACCGGTTCAGGTAAAAGCCTCGACTCGTGCTATTGTACGCACGGCGCCTAATACAACACGCTATGATATAGCAGATACATTATTCTATGAAGCGTATCGTATGCATTTTGAGGATGTGGTGGTGAAATGAGGTCCATGATGAAAGTTCTATATATAGCAATGGCATTGGCGCTGTCTTGTGTGGTGACCGCGCATAGCATGTCCATGCAAGAATTACAAAATACTAGTCGCTTTGAAATGCTTCACGGCTTTGGTGAAAGCGGCAATGGTGATGGCACATTTATAGATAAGGACTCCATCAAGGCCTCTAATGGGCCGAATGGAACCAAGCAAATTGCCCTCACACAGTATGTGCTCATGCCTGCTGGAGATATAATTCAGGAAAAGCAGGTTCTATACACCTTTGATACAAAGTATTCTTTTGTGAATCTCATAAAGAAGCTCGGGACCAATCAGTTAGAATCATATAAAGATCTATGGTTGTCTAAACAAAAGAATTCAGGGATTTCATCTACTATTATTGATTTTAAAGAGTATCATGTAGATGGGAATCGGTATGATACACAACGTGAAGCGCAAGACAGACGAATGGCAACGGCCCCTGTAGATTTTGGTTTCGCAGGATACCTCTTGGCAAACCGCCTGTATGAACGTGTATATGGCGTACAATTTGACGATGTAGCTGGAAAGTAGGAGGCGTTTAGCATGGCAAGTACAGTTATCGATAGCAAGGTGTTTGGTGCTTTGTTTAGCACTGATGAAATGAGACGTGTCCTCCATTACCATTGTTCCATTGTTGAAAGCTTTCAAAGAAATCTTGCCAGACAATGCGGGTGAATATGTTCACTGGGGCGCTACCAGCCAAGATATCGTTGATACTGGTCTTATTTTGCAGGAAAAAGAAGCGTATCACATTATCTTGCGAGATATGAAGGTATGCCAACAGCGTGTATTAAAGCTCGTAGAAACGTATAAAGATACTATTATGTGTGGTCGTACTCATGTTATCCATGCGTTGCCAATCACATTGGGCTATAAAGTCGCTGTATGGGCCGATGAACTAGGTCGCGATATTCAACGGTTAGAAGAAATGGCAAAACGCGTATTTGTCGGCCAAATGTCTGGTGCTGTAGGTACATTGGCATCGCAGCCTGAAAAGGGGTTAGAAACACAAAAGCGGATGATGGAAATTCTTGGATTAGAACAACCGACAATTTCTTGGCATGTTGCTCGTGATAGCCAAGCAGAATTTGCCAGTACATTAGCGTTATGTGCCGGTACATTAGGTCGTATTGCCCATGAAATTTTAAGCTTACAACGTACAGAAATCCTTGAGTTAGAAGAACCGTTCTTCATGGGGAAAGTTGGTTCCTCTACGATGCCTCACAAACGTAACCCTCAAGTATTAGAAAATATCATCGCTGTTTGTCGCAGTGTACGGACTATTGCCCCTGGCATTGCAGAAGCGATGATTTGTGAAAACGAACGTGACTGGGGTTGCTTATTAACAGAATGGGAATCCATCCCAAGAGCGTGTGAACTATTGGCTGCTGCTTTGGAAAAATCTAAAGACGTACTAGAACATCTTATTGTCTATCCAAAACATATGGAACAAAATCTATACAAACTACGTGGCCTCATGATGAGCGAATGTATCATGATGCATCTGGCACCTCGTTTGGGCCGTATGACTGCGCATTCCATCGTGTACCGTACATGCATGAGAGCCTATGAAGAAGAAGCCCAAATGAAAGATGCTTTGATGGCTGAGCCAGAAGTTACAGAAGCTTTCACAGAAGACGAAATCGACTATATGCTAGATCCTCATAACTATATTGGCGTGGCAACACAATTTGCTGATCGCGTATTAGAAAAATATAAATAGAATCATATATATCGTCAAATATGAATGAATAACAAATAATAGGCACAATTTTATTTGCATAGTATACTTATGCTAATAAGGTTGTGCTTATTTTATTGTAATGTGAGAGAAAAGAGAGGGTTTTATGTTACGTAAAAGTATAATTATGATGGCACTAGCAACTGCTTTCACCATAAATGTTAGTGCTGTACAGATTGAAGTGCCAGCCGGGCAGCCGCCTATGCCTGGAGCAGACTCGAGTATTCCTGCTAATGCGTATGAGAATTATCGAGCCGGTAGCTTGAGTAATGTAGGGGCTAGTGAGGTTATAAAGTTACATTCTGAATCTGAGAAGCGTATGGAAATGTATGTAACTGACTGGGGACTAACACGAGATGAAGTCAATCAGATAGCAAGCGATTCTGAAAAGCTGATGGACTTAATTGTTAATGAGACTGCAGTTGTGTTGTTGCATGATGATCGTAATAACATCCGAGCATCTGTCCCTGGACTACTATTAGCAAGTAAATATTACCCAAAACGCAGTGATGGTGAACGTTTATCTATTGTAAGAGAGAATTCCATATTTTTTGCGATCGGTACGAAATCAAATTATGATGATGCATTAGGTAAACTAAAATCAGAGCGAAAAGGGGAGTTCATATATCCTGGCATTTCACATGGTAAATGGGCTATTGATACAGAATCTTTTGGTGAGAATACGCCTGTTATGGTTGCTGTAGTTGGTTTAGATAATCAACCAAATCAAGAATATATGATAGGCCTTAGCTACAAAAATCAGCCCGTTACCAATAAGCTCGAGCGCGTTATGAGTAATTATGTAATTCCATCGATTCGTTCTTTAGATGACATGGATCATTATAGTGAAAGCATCAGCTGGGATAATCTCATGTATCGCATTCCTAAAGGGCTTAAACTAACAGCACAGAAGTCATTAAAGGACTCTGCTGAAATAAGGGACTATCGTGGATTGGGGATGCAACTTGTTGTGGCCAAAAAACCTGTAAAAGTAGATGATAAATATATTTACTCTTTTATTAATGAAATTTCGGAGGTAGAGCCAGAGAGTCAAATTATAGGTGATGCACCTATTCAGTCAGCATCTGTTTGGAATAATGGTGTGCCTAGTCTTTTGGTAGATAACTATCAACCAGGTAAAAAATCTTTAATGTATCGATTCTTACGCGATGACAAGAATATATATATTATGAGTTTAGTTTATACCGACGGGGCTGTGCCATATTCTCATATTCAGCTGCGTAATACAGTAGAATATTCTGACTTTGCAAATATTGAAACATTGAGGAATAAAGTAATCCGCATGCAAAGTCGAGAAAAGATGTAATACAGTTGTGTGTATATAGTTTGTAAATTTTAAGAGGGTTTTATGTTACGTAAAAGTGTAATTACAGGGCTTGTTATAGGCCTGAAATTGGTAAGTGGCTATAGTTATGAAGCGGATGCAAGTTGGTTGAGCAAAACTTGGGATTGCCTTGAACAAATGCAGCAATACAGGGTTATTTATGGCTGATACCACCGTTGCTATATATACACTAAATGGTGCTCCTAAGCGGAATCTATTCCCTAATGAGACTATAAATCAGAAGATTTATAGAAAAAACATTGTTATGTATGATTTTGCAGATGCTATGTTTATGTCTGTGTATCAACAGCATTTTGATGATATTGTGGTACAGTGAGGTGGATGATGAAACGCATATATTTTCTTTTTCTATGCTTACTCACTTGCCTTATGCTACCTTTGAAAGGACATGCTGTATCACAAGCTGAGTTATTGAATTCCAATCGATTCCAACATATCGACTCGTCTGTTGATTCTGGCCGAGGCGATGGAAAATACCTGGATCTTGAGTCTACTAGAACTATCGCAGATTCTAACGGGCACCGTCGCATTGAGGCTACTCTGTATGTATTGATGCCTGTATCCAATCTCATTCAAGGTATTCAAATCGAATACGATTACCAACTTAATCAATCGTTGCGCCATCTGATTAATATGCATGAAAAAGAGGTTAAACAAGGCACTCATGTACCATATATTTCGATTTGGCGTGCTAAGGATGAGAATTCTGGGATTACTGGTATGGTGAAAGCCGCAGGTGCTTTTACCAATGATGGTAGCGTTCGCGCCTCACTTCAGCAAGCAAATATAGAGGCCATGATGTTACCTGCCATATTTGGTATAGAACGATATACATTACCTAATTTGATTTACCAGAAGGTATATGGATTAGCTTATGATGATGAACCATAAGAATAGTTAGAAATATAATTCAGTATCATACATTTTTTTGAATAAAATAGAATTTAATTTCCTAAATAGTAGGGGTTTAGTGTAAAATTGAAAGTAAGTTACATACTATTGTGTCCGCATGAGAGGAGACCCTTATGTCTAAAAAGAAGATTATCATTGCCGTACTTGTAGCCATTGTGGCCATTGCTCTAGGTTGGTATTTCTTGTACTTTACAAAAACACCTGTCTATTCCTTGAACCTTGCTCGTGAAGCCGTAGAAAAGCACGATGTGAATGCTTTCAAAAAACATGTCGATGTAGATTCTATCATCGGTTCAGGCTATGATGATGTTGTGGCTATGCAACTGGAAGATCCTGAAATTAAGGACAATCCACTTAAAGGCCTTGCTGAGGTGATGTTCCAAGGTTTGAAACCTAAGATTGTACCTATTTTGAGTAATGAAATTTACAGTGCTATCGCAAAGCAACCTGAAAGTTCAGACCAAAATGCTCGCGAAAAACAAGCAGCTGATGACTTGAAAGAAAAAACAGGTATTAAAGACCTTGAGTTCAAAAGCATTGGCTCTGCCACTGTTGATGGTAATAGCGCCGTTGTGCCTATTACATTTAACTCTAAAGAACTTAACCAAGACGTAACGTTTAACCTTGCTATGAAGAAACTTGACGATGGCACATGGCAAGCCGTTAAAATCAACAACTTTAAAGAATTCCTTGCCCTTGTAGAACAACATGAAAAACAAGGTAAGGCAAAATAAGAATACGCGTTATATTAGGTAACTTGAAATAGCTACATAAAACTAAATAGAATACAAACAGCCAGTACTGTGATTGCGGTACTGGCTGTTTTGTTTGTGTATCTTAAGATACTAGATTAGTTGTATTTAGTTTTCTAGTTAGCGATTCTCTGGAAACACAACATGTTGCTGTAGTTTAAATTTAGGATTATTCGTAGAATCAAAGAACTCAATCATATTCCGTAATTTTTGGACTTCTTCAGCATTTAAAAAATTTGGATAAAAGATGGTATAGATAAAATGATAGGTGCCATCATAGGATTCAAAGTTTAGGATGTGATTATCCCTATACGGTTCATAGCTGTGTATGGATAGTCCAGGAATATTGTTATTCCATACAACCGAGTAATTTATATAATCTGGTGTTGGGTGGTACCGGTACATATCCCAGAATGAACGTAACTCTCTATTAAAATTGTAATGACCATTAATAATAGGATTGCCAGCATACGGATTCTTAGCGGGATTGATAGTAGAAATGAAAAAGGTTATGGCGCCCTTTTTGTAATATCTAATATCTTGATAGGCACCCTTGCTTTCACCATCGAATATGGCATCCTTAGGTACGCGATACTGTATGCCGTTTAGATTTTCTATGCGTGAATATTGATTCAACTCATTGAGATTTTTCACCGATGGAAGCACGTAATTGGCGAGTAGATTGTCAGTAGGCACCTTATTCAACACCGGTTTATTATCGAAATAGGCGATACCTGCATGATATAGAGGATACCGTATGGCAAAGCCCATATGTTTAAAGTTGATGGTATCCACGGTCATCGTCGTTTTTTGACCATTTTTGAGGTAAGGCATTTTCATGCTGTCCCAGGTACCGTAGGTAACGGCAGGGTATGAAAATACAGTCGCCTTTATATCAGAAATATGCTTTTCTAGATTCTTCTTTGCTTTATCTTGTAAGAACTTACGAACGTCCTTGTCTGTTAGTTTTTCATAGGCAATTTTAGTGTTGCGCCAATCCTGATCTTTGTAATCTGCATAGTCGATTTCTAGATTAAGATTGCCATTATCGGTTATAACGCGATAATCCTCTATGGTGCGATCAGGATTTTTATACCGACCAATATTATATTCACTCTTTATGCCTGCTACGGGGAATGAAAGCCGAATCTGGCTGTAGTGATTGTGAACGGAAATCACCGTATTGTGGTAATGCTCGCCACGATATATAGAGGCTTCTTTTGCATAGGCTAGTTCGTTTCTGCTAATGCCGTTGGCTTTATCGGTGTTCTTTAATGTTTTTACATAATTTTCCACATCTTGTTCAATGGCTGGGTTTGTGGCCTGATAATTTATATATGCATCCTTTGGAATTTTCGAATCTGCACCAGGAATATTGACGTCGATGGCCTCTGCTGGTGACAGTACAGTGCTCATGATGAAAGCACCTATTAATAGTGGTAATTTTTGCATAGTAACCTCTCCTGGTTATATCATCTCTTTTATAGGAGCTATAACAATACATAGATTCTCTTTATTAAGTATAATTATATAACTTTCTCATAGTTTAAGCAGTAATGAGTTCTTATGTCATAATGCACAAAATTTTACGCATATTCCCGTTTATACTAAAGGTGTAAATAGCGTTAGCTTTCATCAAGATTGGTAAGATAAAAGGGGGATGTCCTATGAATCAAGGTTTAGTGCGCCAAATTAATGATATCGTTAGACCCTATCGCGAAGCGCGGATGGGTCTGCTCATCGTGATTAGTGATCCTGTTGGTCAACGTGGTCCGACGCCGCCGTTGGCGTGGCAGTATATGATTGGTCGAAATTGGTATAAGCATACGATTCATGGTACGGCGTCCGTGAATGGTGTACATGGACAGCAGCTGGTGGAAATGACCTTGTTTGCATGGCCTGAGAATCGGATTGCGGATTGGCACAGCGTGGGTGGTTGGTATACGCAACAGTATGGGTATCCTTGCGTGCTATGTGTGTCGCCTACGGGGCACACTAAAATGCTTCGTTATGATCATGGCAAGATGCGGTATGGCGATGACTTAGGGGACTGGGACCCTCATCAGATTGAGGCCTATGGTAGCACTGTTTTAGGTGAAAGCTACGCTTGTACGGGCATTGATGCTGATTATCGGCGTGTGCAATTCCCTGAGTTTAATCGTCAAGATGGCACTTATTTTGGTGCTTTATCTGATTATATTGGCAGTGAATATATTTTACTATTCCCCAAAAGGCGTATTAGTTTAGTACGTAGGGGAATGTGGCGTCATTCGATTGAAGACCTAGCCAATATATGTAATGTACCCTTTGATATAGTGGAACAAACCTATCTCGATACGCCTGATGATCCAACGGAATATAAGGAAACCTTTTATGTTCTGTATGTGCGGAAATCAAGGTTACAAGAAGTATTTGGCGCTTTTAAACGGGCCCTTATGATTAGAGCCATTCCTTGGATGCTTTGTATCACACCTAGAGGGTATATGTATCATATTTCTCCATATACAAATAGTGATACGGGGCTAACAACAAGCACCGTGCCTAACATTGCATATGACCCACACGCCGATGAATTTTTGGCCCTTCTCGCTAAAGATAAATGGGAACTGTGCGGTAACTATGGGCTCTTTTCACTCGACACATACAAATCATTTATGGAAACACAAGATTGTTACATCAAAACGATTGTGCCAGACCCAGAATTTACCTATTGTCCTCCATCAGTTTTGACCGTCATAGCAGGGCACAATATGATTCAGAACTTGCTGAAAACACCGTGCGTATGGGCATAAAAAGAGCATATATATCGTCAAATACGAATAAACCATAAAACAATAGGCACAGTGCTTCTTAGCATAGTATACTTATACTAAGAAGTATTGTGCTTATTTTATGTTGAGAGAAGAGGATAAAGTATGATGCGACGTAGTTTATTTATGATGGCGATGGCAGTAGCTTTCACTACGAATGTTAATGCCGTAGAGATAGCGGTACCGGTAGGACAACCTCCTGTACCTGGTGCAGACAGGAAAATTTCTGCAAATGCCTATGAAAATTATTCACATATCAATGAGCCGGCTGTTAAGGAGGTAGACGCATATGTGGCGTATGTTAAGTCTCATCCGAGAACCTCAGATTCATTGATAGCAAAAATTAATCAAGAGAAACCTGGATATGATAAAGCTGTTAGATTAGCAGAGTTTTCACAATCTACTGTTGTTTTGGTGCATGACAAAGCCAATGCGATTCGTTTCTCTGTGCCTGATGTTAGTATTCGAGGTGATGTAATTACGTCGAATACAGAAAAAGGACCATTATATGCTGTTCGGAGCCTTACTGGATTTTTGCTTGTAGGTCCTCCTCATAGTAAGCAAATAAAGGGTTATGAGCATGGAAAGTATACATATGACAATTTAAAACAGGCTTCTTGGAAACTTGTGTCGGATCCTAAAGAACATGTGATGTATACTGAATTTACTCCGTTTAATTCCAACCATACGTATGGCATTACATGTGGCCGTTCTGTGACGAAGAATGATCCATTCCAAAATCAACCTGCTGAAGTAGTCATGAGCAATTATATTATTCCATCAATTGAATCGATTGCGGGATTAGATTCTTATTCTAAGACTGAAAGATGGGGTAATTTTACGTATCGTATTCCTAAAACTGCTAAATTGATCAGTCAAACTGTAGAAGAAGGTCGGTATGAGGTGCGAACCTATGAAGATAAGGGAATCACGATTCGTGTTATACGTCATATATTTAAGAAAGATCATATAGATCGTTCTAGCGCCACACCTCAAATACTGTGGTTTTTGGATAAATATGGCGACCTTGATTTACCTACCCAATATGCTACCGTATGGAACAACGGCTTGCCAGGATTCTTAATTGATCGTCAAATAAACAAAGGTAACTCATACTTGAGACACTATACAAAAGATTCAGTATATGCTTATAGTTATCGAATTCTTTATGATGAAAGTATATCCTCATATAATCATAAACAACTGAGAGATATAATAGAATATGTAGGCTTTGATAATACAAGCACACTTCAAAAGGAACCTCAATGGAGAGTACATAGAAACTATAAGAAGCAGTTAGAAGCAAATCCGGTCTATATTCCTTGGTATATGAAGAAAATAGCACTTTATAATCAGTAAGATTATATTAATTTATAGTTTTGAGAGACTAGGAGAGAATAATGAGAATAAAATTTTTAGCACTTAGTTTAGGTCTTGCTATATTACTGGCAGGCAATATGAGTTTTGTTGCTGATGCCAGTTGGTTGAGTAAAGCCATGGATCGTTTAGAAACAAGTAATGCTAAGCTTTCACCAAGTTGGCCAAAGGCAGAGCAATATCGTCATTATAGACCCGGTCAGGTTATAGGGTCCTATTTGCCAGCTGAAGATATGAAAATTGCCGGAGTGTCTTTGGGCACATCTTTTGATGCGGTAAAGGCCAGTCTTGGTCAGCCGACTAGTGAAAAACGTGATGAGCTTACCTATGGAGGCATTAAGTTTGGACATTCCTTGATGCAAGATAGCAGACCTATCGTATGGTATATAACCGTAAGCAATCGCGATGCTGTAACTGCTCGAGGCATTGCCGTTGGCGACACCTTGAAAAAGGTTATGGACGTCTATGGACGCCCTGATTTTATCGACTTTAATAACCGGTGGTTCTATGGATATCTTAGATATAATAGCGATAACATTCGCGGTATATTCTTTGAACATAATGGTAGCAAGGTGACGAAGATTATCATAAGCGATAATTGAGTGATTTTTTATAAGAGGTGGTGACTATTAGTGTCATAGGCAGGTGTTGAAATTATCCGTGTAGAAAATCTTTATAGAATAAATCATCGTAGTTTAGTTTTATATTTTTACCTGTAAAATATGCAGTGATATTGAATTATACCTGCGTAACAGGTATAATAAAGGAGAAATATTCTATGATTATTAGTTTTAAGGATAAGGACACTATATCATTAGCGGAGTTACACTTATGAAAAATTATATTCCTACTCCAACAATTAGTGAGATGTTAAAAGAAGAATTTATGGAACCACTTGGCTTGACGGCGTATCGACTAGCAAAAGACATTAAAGTACCTGTGTCTAGAATTCAAGAAATTTTACATGATAAACGGAGAATTACTGCTGATACTGATTTACGGCTTTGTAAATATTTTGGTATGTCTAATGGCTTTTTCTTGAGAGTTCAAATGGATCTTGATTTGCGTGAAGCTCAAACAAATAGTCGTTTACTCGAAGCGTTACAGTCGATACAACGGTGTACAGCTATTCCTGTAGACGATATAAAACAATAAATTGAAATTAATCGATGTATCTGCTACACTATACATATGAATAATGATTCCTAATGTTATATGTAGATAAAGGAGTTCCTATGTTATTTGTAGAATATCCAAAATGTACAACGTGCAAAAAAGCAAAGAAGTTTTTAGATGATCATCATATTGAGTACACAGACCGTGATATTAAATCTGAAAATCCTACAGCTGAGGAAATCGCTGCATGGTATCCTCAATCTGGTAAGGATTTGAAAGCGTTCTTTAATACGTCTGGCTTGATTTATCGTGAGCAACAATTAAAGGATAAGTTGCCAGGTCTTAGCGAAGAGGAAAAATTAGCTTTGTTGGCATCCAACGGTATGCTCGTAAAGCGTCCAATTTTGGTATTAGAAAATAAGGTATTAGTTGGCTTTAAAGAAAAAGAATGGATGGAAGCACTAAATTTGTAATTAGCTGAGTGACATCGCACCCCATATTCTGATTACTATTATAAACGGCTGTAATAGCATGCGCAGTAAATGCATGTTGTTACAGTCGTTTTTTGACAGCATATACAGTTTTTCGGTATACTAATAGATATTTCATTAGTTTTTCATTAATGAATCGTGAACGTAAGATATGAGAGAGTGTATATGCGATTTTTAGTGTATGTGTTGTGTGGGGTATTACTGGCTCCTACTGTGTGGGCCAGTGATACGGCGCCATCTACGAAAAATGGACAAGTGAATACTGAGGAATTCCACATCTCGCCGGCCTATTTGCCGGATCATCAGATTGGTGAAAGTGGACCGTTGGTAATGGATACAACAGAGCGTAAAACGACGCGGTATTCTAATGTTGATGCGGTGAATTCCGCTATCAATGCAGTGGCTGTGTCCAATATCAACAATGATATGCATACCAATGGTAAAGCATGGATGAAACGAACCACCGTGGCGCTTAGCTTTCAGAAGGATTGGAAGCCCCTCTACAGCGCAGAAACGGTGCAGCCTATAGGCCATTATGACGACAAATCCCGCCAAGTTTGGTTTACCCAAGGTTCCGTGGCGCGCGCTGTGGACATTGGTACGACCCTTAACAGCGGTTTTGGCTATCGCCGCATCAGTAGGGATGACCATCATTTGCACGGCGCGAACTTGTTTTATGACCACCGTTTCAAGGGCCAACATAGACGCATGAGTGCTGGTCTTGAATATCTTTCTGGTGAAAGCGAGTTCCGTTTCAACTATTATCGTGGTATGAGTGATGAACATATGGTCAATGGTGCATTGGAACGTATTACCGATGGCTATACCGTGTCCTATGGAAAAACCTTTAAAAATGCGCGCTGGGCTCGCATCTATGGAGAAGCCTATCATTGGACTCTGGACCGTAGCGCTGATAAAAACGGATTGCGACTTGGCACTGAACTGCAACTGACACCGCGCGTGTCCATTGATATGGGGTTCAATAAACCAGAACACTCTTCCGGTAACGCTTATGGTAAAATCATGTTCCGCCTTGCTGGTACCGATATGGCGTGGTACGGTGGAAAACACAAACTCGATACAGAATCTACAGTGCGATCTAAAATGCTTGAAACAGTGAGAAGAGATAATACGATCGTTGTGGAATAATAGAATGGGGCTGTAATTAACAGCCTCATTTTTAGACTCATCGGAAAATATCCGTGAATGTTATTAAAAAAGATATAAGTGCATAGAAGTACACAATTTAAAACGTTAAAAATATGCTATAATTAATATACTATTTATAATTTAGAGAGAGTGTTTATTATGCATATTACAAAGCCTCTACTATGGCTGTTAGAACCGTATATCGTATACAAAGCCTATTTGTGGGGGCTTCGTTTTTATTCGCATCCTGTGACTTGGGAAGGGGAACCCGATTGGTTTTCTTTGACACTAACCACATTGCTCGCCATTGATGCCATTGTATTGCCGTTATTACTGCTATACCTGCCTGCGTGCAATCCAGATAAGAACGTTCCACGATGGATTATAAAAATCGTCAATCCTCTAGATCGTTTTGTGGCTTGGGTTGAAAGTAAACAACTTGGGGCCGTATGGATGAAAATTATCGGTGCCTTATGGGCATTTTTTATATACCTTGTCCCTGTCTATATTGGTGGACAATTAGCTATGGCCGTTGTTGTAGCTCTTATTTATGATGTACTCACCTGGGCAACCATGCAGGTATAATCGACTCATATATGGAATATGGTATTCCTTGCAAAACTATAAAAATAGAAAAGTCGCGACTAGTTAATTAGTTTCTAATCAACTAGTCGCGATTTTTTATTTATTAAACACTATTAGGTCCTTCTTAGAAATAGAACAGGCCTGTTTTAATTTGCGGAACCATATATATGGCTCATTAGAAATAGAACAGGCCTGTTCTATTTTGCAGAACCACATATAGTGCTCGTTAGAATTACTACAGGCCTGTTCTAATTTGCAGAACCATATATAGGACTCATTGGAATTACTACAGGCCTGTTCTAATTTGCAGAACCATATATAGGGCTCATTGGAATTAGTACAGGCCTGTTCTATTTTGTAGGACACATATATATGTCTATTGGCTCTTATCTCTAAGTGTGAGAATTAAGAATACGATGGATCGGATATATGAATAACCGCTCATGTATTTGTGTAATAAACACATGCAAAATTAGAATACAGTTAATAAAATCAGTAATTATCTAGCTTTATCCAAACACATGATGCGCACTATTAAAATTAACCTGAGCTTTGCCCTTATTCTGAATGGTATTGCCATTATCTTAGCCATGATTGGTACGCTTTCACCAGTATGGGGCGCCCTCGTACACAATGGGGGAAGCTTGCTCGTAGTACTTAACTCGGCATTATTATTGTCTTGGAAATATAAAACTAATTCTGACGAAGACAGAAATCCATATGTAGGCAAACTTGTAAGTAATCAATAATCTATATGTAGTAAAACTTGTAAGCAATCAATAATTCATAGTAGAATACTCTCAAAAGGAGGTTTATCATGAATACATTAGAATGCATAAAAACACGTCATAGTACACGTAAATTCAAACCTGAACCGATTGCACAAGAATTGCTCGACACCGTTATCGATGCAGGTCGTCACGCGCCAACAGGTGGCAATTTACAACCTACACATTTTATGGTCATTACCAATCCGGATGTGTTGAAAGAACTAGTAACCCTTGTCCAAGAAGAGTATGGCAAGACGGAAGTAACGGAACAAACGCCACCATACATGGTGAACATCATTAAAATGTCCAAAGAGGGCAAATTTGTATTCCACTACAATGCACCGGTGCTCATCGTATTGGCTCATAAACCTGTGCTAGCCAATAATTTCTCTGATACAGCTTGTGCTATGGAAAACATGATGCTTGCCTGCAACGAACTAGACTTGGGATCCTGCTGGGTGAACCAATTACGTCACCTACAAGACAACGAACGCATAACCAAACGCCTTCGCGAACTTGGCATGGGCGATGATGAAAAAGTATATGCAAGCCTTGCCATCGGCTATCCAGACTTGCCAAATGGACTAAACCGCAGAGAACTTGACATCAAAGGAAATCCGGTAACCTATATTGACTAAAAATTATATATGAACGGGTCGCGTAAGCGGCCCTTTTTGTTTTTAGAATAAAAATAAAAATACACTTGCAAATATACCTATATGGGTATATAGTATATATAATAGTAAATACCTATGGGGGTATAGATATAAATTAGTAATACTATTGCTAATGATACAGTTTAGTTGGAGGCAACTATGGCAACGCGAAGCACAATAAAAGACTGGTTTGTCAATCATACGAAACCAATACGAATGGTAATGAACACATTAGATTCTGCAGACGTAGTATCTATGCCTGTTATGCCCATCCATTGGAATAGCGTATCGCAAGAAGCTTTAACCTGGACTATGCTCGTTGATATGGCTGCTGTAGACGATAAAATAACTCATACCAATACATACCATAATTAAGGATAAATATATTTTTAATATCAAAGGGTGCATGGGATTGTATATCGAAAATAAGTTTTTGATGTGCAATCCCATGCACCCTTTTCCTTATAATCTTTATAAATTCCTAATGGATTCTAATATAAAATGCTATATTGTGATTAGCTAAATATAGATTAGCGTTCATGGCGGATGTGTGGGTGTTTTGAAGCCGACTTTGCCCCCTCATCTATGAAACCGTAAGTTGCTGAAGAATTTACAAAGATGTATTGACCGCTTAATGGAAAATTGTGTACAATTATTTTAGAAATATTAATGTGTGTGTAATGGAGGGCTAGTTAATGGCAAAAATAGGTACATTGGCAGGTTATAATCGCGTTTCAGAAGTTCCAGAAGATGATTATTTAATGTTGGAAAATCAATTGGGATTCCCTTTGTATGTAGTAGCGAAGGAAATCGTCAATGCCTATCGTCCGCATTTGGAACCTTTGAATTTGACATATACTCAATACATCGTCATGATGGCGTTGTGGCAATACGGTGAATTATCCGTTAAGGAATTAGGGCAAGTATTGCGCCTTGATTCCGGTACATTGACACCATTGCTTAAGAAATTAGAATTAAAAGGATTCTTAAAACGTAAACGCAGTCGTAATGATGAACGGGTGGTTATGGTTACCCTTTCAGAAGAAGGACATGCACTTCGCAAGGACGCTATTGAAGTACCTAAAAAACTAGTCGCTAGCACGCAAGAAGTTTTTACCGTTCATGAAGCTGCAGAATTGAGAAAACTACTTAATAAATTATTAGATACTATTGATGCAGCTCATGGTGTTATCAATCCTGAAGATATTAAACGGTAAATGTGATATAATTTAATCAGATATTGTATTATTGGGTCATAGAGAGTAGACCTAGTGTTACCCGTTTAGGGTGGAGGCGAACATTATGAATAAGAAATTAGTTACCACATTTACTCTTGCAGCAACATTATTGGTTGGTTCCGTAGCGAGTGCTGCTAACTGGAATGGTTTGGCAAATTACCCAGAAGTACCAAACAGTGCAAATGGTACAGAAACTTATTACTTCGACAAAGCATCTCAATTTAATTTGATCGATGGTAGCCGCAACTATGTATTTGGTATTAATGTAGTAAATATGCATAACAACCAATACGGCGAAGCTACATTGTTCAAATATATTGTGCATCCTAGCTTGCACACTGTATATCGCTTTGCTCCAGATGGTCAATTGTACCAAATCAATCCTGGCACAAACGAATTCAACATGTTCAAAGCTGCTTGGAAAGAAGTATATGGCACAGAGTTTGCATTCCCTGATGTAAATGCTGTTCCTGCAACTGTAAACGTTCATGCATAATAATTAAATACTTATAATGATACGTATAATGGTGAAAGTTCTTTATAAGGGGCTTTCACCATTGTTGTATATATACGAATGGATAGGTATCATATAATTATGATGATAAATTGTATGTTAGGTGAAAGCCTATAAACGGTATGTTAGGTGAAAACCTATTAATTATATGTTAGGTAAAAGCTAAATAATTATTTTAGGAGGTAAGGATGGCAAAATCTGAATTTGCGCAAGCCTATACGGAACGCATGTTCCCCGATATTGCATCGCCAGCAGGATATATAGACCCTGAGTTCGAAGATCTATTTGAAAACTTTGCCTTTCACGAGGTTATTATAGAGGATGGCTGTAATGTAGCAGCCCATAGTCGTTTTCTGGCCATTTTAGCAACCTTAGTTGGCGGAGGCGCTACAGAGGAATATTCATTGATGATGCCAGCTGCCTTAAATTTTGGCGTCATTCCTGATGAAATCGTAGAACTTATTTATCAAGCAGTGCCGTATCTTGGTATTGGCAAGGTGCGTCCGTTCTTTAAGATTACCAATAAGATCCTTGATTATCGGGATGAAGAAATTCAAAACCCTCATCGTAGCACGATCACTAGCGAAAATCGCCTTGAAAAGGGCATTGAAAAGCAAGTGGAAATCTGGGGTGAAGGGATGCGGAACTTTTACCAATCAGGACCTGAAGATATGCGTCACATTAATAAATGGTTATCCAACATGTTTGGTGATTACTATACGCGTAAGGGCCTTAGTACCAAACAACGTGAGCTTATTACGTTCTGTTTCCTCATGGCCCAAGGAGGCTGTGAAGCGCAACTTAAGGCGCATGTCATTGGTAATTTGAATGTAGGAAATGATAAGAAATTTTTGATTAGCATTGCATCTCAATGTGTACCGTATATTGGTTATCCCCGTGTTTTGAATGCATTGTCTTGCATTAATGCAGGCTTTGCCGAATGGGAAGCAAATCAATAAATGGAAAACAATCAATACATGATGTAGTAGCTAAGTGCTATTAGATAACAAGGAGTAATATGATTCTTTCTGGATTAAGTTTAATTATGATTATCGCGTCCATTCCGGCGCTGATCATTGCTGCTGCTGGGCATGAGTATGCCCACGCTAAGGCGGCAGATTTACTGGGGGACCCTACACCGCGTATGATGGGGCGCCTTACGATGAACCCGTTTGTACACCTTGACCTCATTGGATCCTTGGCGTTAATCATAGGTGGATTCGGCTGGGCCAAACCAGTTGTCGTGAATCCCACCAATTTTAAGGACCCGCGGACCGATGATATGATAGTGTCTATCGCAGGGCCTATGGCTAATCTCGTCATGGCCTTTATAGGCTACGTTGTTATGCGATGCCTCGAAGCGGCGAACTTGTTGGGCAATGATTCCTTGTACCTCGTCTTGTTTCTCATTGTCGTGTACAACATTAACTTTGCCATCTTAAATTTGATGCCTGTACCACCACTTGATGGCAGCCATATTTTGATGAACTTCTTGCCTCTTAAATGGCAAATTCATGTAGCACGATTTAGCATGGTTTCCTTGCTCATCTTGATCGTTATATTAAATTCACCGATTGCTTCGCACATCTTTGTGCCCTTGCAAAAATCGATTCTTGGTGGTTTTGAAAGCATCGTTAACTTGGTGCTATAATCCGATAAAACAGCCCTTTAAACTAAAAAAAGCTATTAGTTGATTGTATATAATCAACTAATAGCTTTTGTGTTTTAGGTGAAAGGGCCCTATATGAGGTCCTGCAAAATAGAACAGGCCTGTACTAATTCTAAAGAGCCCTATATGTGGTCCTGTAAAATAGAACAGGCCTGTACTAATTCTAAAGAGCCCTGTATGAGGTCCTGCAAAATAGAACAGGCCTGTACTAATTCTAAAGAGCTCTGTATGAGGTCCTAAAAAATAGAACAGGCCTGTTCTATTTTAAAACAAGGGATAATATTAAATGCGACCTTGTTCTTTTAGTTCCGCTAGTAATTTTACGATGCGCGGACCACAGCCTTTGCCACCACAGGCACCAGTGCCTGCTCTAGTCGCTTCTTTGACAGCTGGAAATGTATGAGCCCCATTAAAAATGGCCTCTTTAATCGTTTTGCGTGTAATGCTGCGACATGTACACACCTTTGTTAATTTGTCCAGAATTGCCTCTGGTACTTGGTTATTTTCAAATTCCATATATTCCTCTTTGACTCACACGAGTCATTATATACTAAATTACATCGAAACTTTACGATATAGTTTAGTATAGCATAGAAAAGGTTGTTTTGTTAAGTACATATAACATGGTCGAAGATGATATACTATAAGCATTATAAATTATACTTGGAGGTTAATATGTTACGACGTATTGTAGCAGCGACTATGATTGGTGCTTTGGTACTCACATCAGGTTGCGCATTTCATAATCCCTTTGCCAAGAAGGCAGAGCCTGTAACCTATGAAGCGGTGGTGCAGAGTGAGCTTTCACCAGAAGAAAAGGTAGATAAGCTTGTGGCTAATATGTCCGATGCAGACAAGGTAGGCCAGCTGTTGATGATTGGTATTCATGGCACAACCTTGAATGATGATGCGAAATTTATGCTCAATGAATATCGAGTGGGTGGCATTATCCTGTTCGACCGCAACATGGAGAGTAAGGAGCAGGTGAAAACGCTCATTACCGATATTAATAAGGCCGGTAAAAGTGCGGGTCTTACGCCATTGTTCATCGGTATCGACCAAGAGGGCGGCGCCGTGGCGCGTATGGAGGACAAGTTGATTAAGGTGCCCCCTGCAGAAGAGCTGGGTCAAGGTTCTGTTGACCATGCAGCAAATCTAGCCAAACAAGTAGGGACTGAACTTAAGGACCTTGGATTTAATATTAATTTTGCGCCTGATGCGGACTTGGGATTAACCTATGGTCGCTCATATAGTACGAATCCCGATCAAGTCGTGAAGTTTGCAGGTGCGGTAGGCAAAGCTTATGACGAATCTGGCCTATGGTATTCGTACAAGCATTTCCCTGGCATTGGTAAAACCGATGTAGATTTACATGCAGACACTAGCGTGGTGCCTGTGTCTAAAGATACGTTACTCGCTGAGGATACAAAGGTATTTGTAGACCTTATTAAACAGTCGAAACCGAATACGTATATGATTATGGTATCCCATGCGATGTATCCACAAATCGACCCTGATCATCCGTCTAGCTTATCCAAGAAAATCATCACTGATTGGCTTCGTAAAGATATGGGCTATAACGGCGTCGTCGTTACCGATGATATGGACATGGGCGCCCTTGCCAAACACTATACCTTCGGCGATATGGCTGTTCAATCCATCCAAGCTGGCAGTGACATTTTACTCGTATGCCATGAGTATGAACATATGCAAGAGGCCTATAATGGGCTTATGAAAGCCGTTAAAGACGGCACTATTCCTAAGGAACGTCTTGATGAATCGGTGAAACGTATATTGCTTATGAAGATGAGCCATGGTTTATAAATACTAGGTTAATCCATAGTATATAGTGTATTCATAACAACGTATTTATCCCCTTATACAGGACTTTTTGATACCGATAGAGAATTACTAAGTATAGTTATTCTCTATCGGTTTATTTTTTATTCGTTAGGAGTGAAGTATATGTCTCGGAGAATTATGTTGAACGGCACGTCGTATTTTGGTCAAGGTGCGATTCAGGAGATTGTAAACGAAATTAAGAATCGCCATTTTAAAAAGGTTCTCGTTACATCTACGCCTGATTTATTTGAGTTTAAGGTTGCTACGAAGGTTACGGATTTGCTTGATGCGGCAGGCATTACTTACGATGTATATGACAATATTAAGCCGAATCCAACCATTGAAAATGTAACATCTGGTGTGGCTGCTTGTAAGGCGGCTGGTGCTGATGTAATCGTTGCTGTAGGCGGTGGTAGTGCTATCGACACGAGTAAGGCTATTGCTACGATTATGACAAATCCTGAATTTAGCGATGTGCGTAGTCTTGAAGGCTTGGCGCCTACAAAACACCCTTGCTTGCCGATTATCGCTGTGTCTACTACATCCGGTACGGCAGCAGAGGTTACCATCAACTATGTTATCACTGACGTGGAAAAGAACCGCAAATTTGTTTGCGTAGACCCTCATGACATTCCAATTATCGCTATAATCGATCCTGATATGTCCGCGTCCATGCCAACCGGCCTATGTGCTTCTACGGGGATGGATGCCCTCGTTCATGCCGTAGAAGGGTATATTACGAAAGGTGCTTGGGAATTAACAGATATGCTTCATTTGAAAGCTATCGAGATCATTGGCCGTTCCTTGTGCAGTGCAGTAGCTGGTGAATACGCAGGTCGTGAAGCGATGTCCGTAGGTCAATATATTGCCGGCATGGGCTTCTCTAACGTAGGACTTGGCATCGTTCACTCCATGGCTCATCCATTGAGTGCTGTGTATGATATCCCTCATGGTAAAGCGTGTGCTATGCTTCTAACGGCGGTTCTTAAATTTAATGCCCCTGAAACAGGTGCTAAATACCGTGAAATCGCTCGCGTTATGGGCGTGCCTAATGTGGATGCTATGGATGAAAGCACCTACCGTCAGGCTGCCATCGATGTTATCCAAAAACTAGCCGACGATGTAGGTATTCCTAAATCCCTCAGCGAAGCTGGCGTGAAACGGGAAGACATTTCATTCCTCGCTGAATCTGCTTTCAATGACGCATGTACGCCAGGTAATCCACGAGATGTAACCATTGATGAAATCATTGGTATTTATGAATCTATATTCTAATTAAGTGTAATTAATAATAATATGGTACAGCATCTATATGGTAAATCATTACTCATATAGATGCTGTTCTTTTTTGCTCACGAATTCGTGAGTAAGATATTTACATTATGTAAATATAAGAATATACTGTGAGTAAAGAGGTCAGGAGGTGTGAAAATGAAGCATATTGGGCATACAAAGAATACAGAAAATATAGGGTTGATTGAAGATTTGCGAACGGAATTTAAAAGTGATGTTAAGAAACTTTCAGAAGAAACAATAGTTGAGGCCGTTGTAGCATTGGCAAATACAGAGGGTGGTACATTATATATTGGCGTAGAGGATGATGGGACGATTACGGGCGTGCATAAAAACCACCAGTCTACAGCGGGGTTAAGTGCTATGATTTTTAATCGTACGGTACCTAATGTTTCTGTTAGTACAGATATTATGTACAGTTTTACAAAACCTATTATTAGTATTGCAGTTCCAAAGAGTTATGAGTTGATTTATACGTCGAGTGGACGGGCATTACAACGACGGTTAAAAGGGAATGGCACGCCAGAAAATTACCCGATGTTTTTACGTGATATTCGGCGTTATATGGTAAATGCCTATGGTCTAGATGTGTCGGCCTATCCGGTGTTAGATGCGACATTTGATGATTTGTCCTTGCTTGAGTTTGAAAGAATGCGTTCCATGATTTCTAAGTATAGAGGAGATCAGTCTTTACTTGAGCTGGATAATTTGAAATTAGCGCAAGCCTTACAATTAGTACAAACCGTAGATGGTACCGTTCACCCAACAATGGCTGGATTGATACTACTAGGTAAAGGCGAGCGAATCAGGGGTTTAATACCGACTGCAGAGTCTGCTTTCACCATGATGAAAGGCACTAAATTAATTAGGAATGTATCAGAGCATATCCCTGCACTGCAGGCCATTGAGCGCTGTATTGAATCGTTAGATTTAGTCAATATGATGACGGAACTATTTCCTGGCCCGGTTGCTGTTCGATTGATGGATATAGACCCTATTTCTTTTAGAGAGGCATTAGTAAATGCTTATTCTCATAGGGATTACACAGAAATGGGGCGCATTCGTGTTGAAATTAATGATGAGCAAATATCAATCACGAGTCCTGGCGATTTTATGCAAGGGATTACATCCAATTCCGTATTGTTTGCAGAACCTCGTAGTCGTAATACCGTATTAGCTGATGCTTTCAAACGAATCGGATTGGCTGAAAAGACGGGGCGTGGTGTGGATAAAATTATTGAACCATCACTATTTGCAGGACGTCCGGTACCTCGATATGACGAGTCTACAAGTACTTATGTGCGCGTTGTTTTTGATAAGGCACCCGTAGATGATAATTTTGTTACCCTAATTGTACAAAATCAGGTCAAGTCCAATATGGAACTTAGCTTAAGAGGGTTATTGGTTTTGTATAGTATACGTAAACTCAAACAATCTAGTATGGACGATATTATCCATGATTGTCAGTTATCTCCTGCTATCTGTGAAATGAATGTTCAACAATTATTAAAGATGAATATTATCCAATCGGTCGATATGGATGGTAAGCAGTTGTATTATTTGAATACTGCTGATTATGTATATCGATTACATGGAACCTCGCAAGTATATGATGTTACACCGACTTATGGAAATCCATATATTAAAGCCTTCCATTCGTTGCTCAATGCTGTTGATCAAGTGACGCGTACAGACGTGGCCAATGCACTAGGTATTTCTAAACCGCAGGCGTATCGGCTCATTATGAAGTTATTCAATAAGGGAATTCTTGAAAAAGTAGGAAACGGAAAGTATACTAGTTATAAATATACTGATACGTATGTAGCGGAGAAACTTCGTTTAGAACGGATGACAGAGAAATCGTTATTGCCGTCCATTTAGAGAATCCTACATAGATTAGACTGATATTCGATATATTTTCCACGAGGAGGAGAATGCATGAAACTATGGAAACTAAATAAACGCAGCTCTACCTTAGCAGATATGTCGATGAACCGGATACTACTATCTGAACTCATTGCTAAAGGGGCTTTAGTAGGTATCATTGCAGGATTTTTTGGCGCTGCCTATCGATATTTAATCCTCGAGTCTGAGCATATCAGGTGGCATCTAATGGGCGATATTTCCTTGGAATGGGCTATTGGCTGGCTCATTGCTATGGTTGTATTTGCCTGTATTGTTGATCGCCTTTTAACGTGGGCGCCATTATCTGGCGGTTCCGGTATCCCTCAAATTGAAGGGGAAATGCTCGGTTTATTCAACATGAAGCCATATCGCACGCTTATTTCAAAGATGATAGGTGGCGTATTGACAGGCTTTGCAGGATTTTCTGTGGGCCGTGAAGGGCCAGCGGTGCAAATTGGCGGCTCTGCCGGTAAAATCGTGTCCTATTGGATGAATTCAGGCCTACGTGAACAACGCATCCTTACATCGGCTGGTGCCGGTGCAGGCTTAACTGCTGCCTTTAGTGCGCCTGTGTCGGGGGCTATGTTCGTCTTTGAAGAGGTTCACAAAAGCTTTTATCCGTACCTTGTCATTCCTACCTTCGTGGCTACGCTCATATCGAACTACATTACGGTAACTATCTTTGGCCTTACGCCGGCCCTCGGATTTTCCGTAACTTCAGGGATGCCGCTTAATTATTTTCCGGTTCTGCTCGGGGTAGGTATTTTAATGGGGCTCTGCGGTGTATTGTTTTGTCGCATGATATTTGCCTTTAAGCGTTTCTTCGAGTGGCTCAAGTGTTCTCGCTTTCTAAAGCTTGTGCTTACCTTTGTAACCGTCGCCGTTATCGGCTTTGATTCCCAGCTCTTGTTGGGCGGTGGCAATGATTTGGTAGGTCAACTGGCCTTTCAGTCTCATGGCGTATTGCTCCTCGGCGGTATTGTGCTCGGAAAAATCTTGCTTACTACGTTTTGCTATGGCAGTGGCGCTCAAGGCGGCATCTTTTTGCCAATGCTCGTCATCGGTGCATCAGCCGGTGCCTTTTGTGAAAGCCTGCTTTCATCGGCAGGGTTAATATCTCCTGATTTTGTACCGCAATTCGTTATTTGTGCCATGGGTGGCATGCTAGCGGCCGCTATGCGTACCCCAATTTTGGCGATTTTACTCGTTCTTGAAATGACGGATAGCTTTTCCAATATCTATGCTATTGGTATCGTTACTATTGTGGCCTACTTGGTGGCAGAACTCTTAAAAGAACCACCTATTTACGATTCCTTATTACAAGCTATGACAGGCCAAAGCAACCTAGAAAATGTTCAAACCTTTTTCCAAACCAAGGTGCCTGTAGTGGCATCCTATGTGGATACACAACTACAAGACCTCAACTTGCCAGATGGGACGTTAATTGTAAGCATTCGTCGGAATGGAACATACATCGTGCCTTTAAACGATGTAAAACTACAACCGGGCGATGAACTACAAGTATCGTGCGAACGAGGACGATTAAAAGCAGCTAAATCTTATTTTCAATCTAATTAGTTTTAAATACGTTTGGGACGCGAGGTCCCTCTAAAGAAATCTCCACCGGCCGGGTCTGACTTCGGCCTGCGGCCTTCGCAGGGCCAAAGTCGATTTCTTCAGAGGGACCTCGCGTTTTCGTCTTAAATCTAACATAGATTGGAAATAGGATTTTGCTGCATTATTACAGGGAGTAAAGGAAGGGACCCGAAGTCGTTTTTTTGAGGCAGCTCACCTTTTTTATTTCTTCAATTATAGATTGGAAATACGATTTCGCTGCTCCTGAGTTTTTCTGTTATACTTACTATATATAACAGGAGGTGCCGATATGAAGATGTATTCTTTTCCGTATGATTATAAAAGTGTAGATGTGTCTATTGATGAGCGGTTTGTGCAGGGGGTTCTTGTGTCTAATGCGGCGGCGTATGTAGCTGAAAAGAGTCCCGCTGAGCTTGTAGAGGAGGCTCTTGATCATCCGATTAACAGTCTGCCTCTTGAAGAATTGGTTAAGGGAAAACGCAATATGGTTATTATTACGAGTGACCATACGCGCCCTATGCCAAGTAAGGTGACGTTGCCTATTTTGCTCCGTCGTATTCGCGCGGTGAATCCGACAATTGATATTACGATTCTGATTGCTACTGGCTTTCACCGGGCCATGACGCACGACGAGATGGTACATCGGTTCGGCGAGGATATCGTGAATAACGAAAAACTGATCAATCATGACTCTGAGGATGCTGCGAATATGGTGGAAATCGGCACGTTGCCATCTGGCGGCAAGTGCGTCATCAATCGTTTGGCGGTAGAAACGGAATTGCTCATCTCTGAAGGGCTAATTAATCCTCATTTCTTTGCGGGCTTCTCGGGCGGCCGCAAATCCGTGTTGCCTGGCGTTGCCTCCAAGGTGACGGTGTTGGCTAATCATTGTGCTGAATTTATTGAAAGCGAGCATTCCCGAACCGGTAAAATCGATGAAAACCCAATCCATAAGGATATGTTGTATGCCGCACGAAAAGCGAATTTGCAGTTCATCCTAAATGTTATCATCGATAGCAAAAAGGAAATCATCAAGGCTGTAGCGGGTGATTGTGTAGATGCCCATAAGGAAGGATATGAGTTTATTCGTTCCTTGTCCTCTGTGAAAGCTATTCCTGCAGATATCGTTATCACAAGTAATGGTGGATATCCATCTGACCAAAATCTATATCAATCCGTAAAGGGTATGACTGCTGGCGAAGCCTCTTGTAAGGATGGCGGTGTTATCATCATCGCTGCTTCCTGTAAAGAAGGACATGGGGGACAAGCATTATATGAGGCTTTCAAAAATATGGAAAGCCCTCAAAAAATCCTAGATGATATCCACGGCGTACCTCGTAATGAAACTAAACCATACCAATGGAAAATTCAAATTTTAGCGCGTATTTTGAATCACTATAAGGTTATCGTTGTGACTCAAGATTGCGACCATCAAGTCATTCGTGATATGCACATGACGCCTGTGTCCACATTAGATGAAGCATTGTGCATTGCCCGTGGCATTATGGGCGAGGATGCATCGATTACTATAATCCCTAATGGATCTACAGTGATTGTAGAATAGTTACGTCTATTGTATTTTTACAATGGAAAGTCCTTTACGTGGTAGTGTAGGAGTGTGATTATGTCTGATAATATAGTTTTGTTTTATTTATTTTTTATTGTAGTTGGTTTTTTTACCGCTATGTTCGGTACGATAATTGGAGCGGGTGGAGGCCTTGTATTTGTACCATTATTTATGTATTGGTTCCCAGAATGGTCTCCATCTATGATTGTGGGAACATCGCTATTTTCTGTTATGTGTAATGCCATCTCTGGGTCATTAGCATATTTACGGCAGAAAAAGGTGTATGTTAGCGCTGCACTTATATTTAGTATTTCTACATTCCCAGGTGCTATTTTAGGTGCTCGTATGTCTGGATGGTTCACTGGTAATGGATTTATGTTTGCCTTTGGCTGTTTTATGCTATGTGCTTCATTCTTGATTGGTTTTAAGAACTTTGGTAAAAAAGGAGAGCGTAAAGAAGAATCTTTGACTAAAGATCAGGTGACGTACAATAAACCAATCGGTATTGCCATTAGTGTTATCGTTGGTTTCATCTCTAGTATTTTCGGTATCGGTGGCGGCCTAGTACATGTGCCTGCTCTGATTTATATCATGGGATTTCCCACACATTTAGCAACGGCTACTAGTCATGCTATTTTGGCTGTGTCGACTGCCGTTGGTGTTATTACACATCTTATAGAGAATCATATTGTATTTAGCATTGCTATTCCGGCTAGTATTGGTGCCATATTTGGGGCCCAAGCAGGCGCTCAAATAGCAAAACGCCTCAGAGCTAAGGCTATCTTGGCACTTATGAGCATCGGCGTATTTGCATTGGCTATTAAATTGATTATTGGGTCTGGGATATTGTTTTAAGTAGGATAGATATTCATATACATTGCTTTTTAAAATTAGTACAGGCCTGTTCTAATTTATATGGAGGCCTATATGTGAGGCTTTTAGAATTAAAACACACCTGTTCTAATTTATAAGAGCACTTAAATATGATGCTTTTACAAATAGAATACGCTTATTCTAATTTACAAGAGTACCTATATAGTCTAAACATAAGAAAAATATATAAAAGGGCTGTAACAGAAATGAGATTACCTCATTTTTGCTACAGTCCTTTTGTC
Organism: Veillonella sp. T34266-5; assembly: GCF_002959815.1. NCBI lineage: Bacteria > Bacillati > Bacillota > Negativicutes > Veillonellales > Veillonellaceae > Veillonella > Veillonella sp. T34266-5. The sequence goes on along the minus strand of NZ_PPCZ01000004.1, from coordinate 115,556 downwards.
TGTGCTTTTTAGTATCTATTCCTAAAACGCATAACTAATTTATATTGATAATTCCTAATGTGTAATATACAGGATACTAGGAAAATTCACATAAATATTCATATATTGATGTAGATCTGTATTCATGTTATAAAGCGGTTGATTCCCATGGATACGCTTATTGATGGGGAATACCCATATGGGCTTTCATAAGTGGTTATCATATATTTTTATTGATGTGTGTTCCTAGGAAAGGCACTTGTTTTTCTAGTAAATGAAATCAACTTTCAACTAAGATGCATTTTATATTATGTATCTATAGAATTTATATTTCATATACAATTTATGCATAATGGTAGCGACCGAAATGAGAACGGCGTATACTAGTTATAAAAGAAATTTTCCTAAGGATAGGATTGGAGGCTTTTCAAGTGAGTATATTAGTTAAAGATTATGATCGTTTTGCCAAAGAGGCGCAAGCGATTTGTAAGGATCGTGTTTATACAGACCGTCTGCGCCGTTATGCGTATGGTGTAGATGCATCTTGTTACAGTTATTTACCAAAAGTAGTGGTAAAAGCAGAAAACGAATCCGAAGTACGTCATCTTATTCGTTTGTGTCAACAATGTGGCACACCATTTACATTCCGTGCGGCTGGCTCTTCTTTGTCTGGTCAATGTTCCAGTGAAGACGTGCTTATCGTTTGTAATGATGGCTTCAAAAAAATGGAAGTTATCGACGATGGCAAAGCATTGCGTTGTGAATGTGGTGTTATCGGTTCCGATGCGAATGATTTGTTGAAACCATATAATCGTAAAATCGGTCCAGACCCTGCAACGCTTGCAACAGCATTGGTAGGCGGTATTTTGAACAATAACTCCTCCGGTATGTGTTGTGGTACTGCACAAAACTCTTATAAAACAATTCGCTCTATTCGCGTTGTCTTATTAGATGGTTCTATTTTGGATACATCCGATAAAAAGAGCATCGATCAATTCCTAAAAGAAAAACCTCAAATGGTTGAAGATATTTTGCAATTGCGCAAAGAAATCTTGGCTGATGAAGAGTTGACTCATTTGATTCATCATAAATACAAAATCAAAAATACTACAGGTTACGGCTTGAACTCACTTGTAGATTTTGAAGATATCATCGATATTATCAATCACTTGTTCATCGGTTCCGAAGGTACATTGGGCTTCGTATCTGAAATCGTGTACAACACTGTTGAAGACGTACCTCATAAAGGTTGCGGTCTCATGTTCTTCAGCACATTGAACGACGCATCTCTTGCCGTTGTAGCCTTGGCTAATATGGGCCGTGAAAAGGTTGTTGCTGCTGAAATGATGGACTATCAATCCCTTAAAGCAGTTCAAACTCTTGATAATGTACCTGATTTCGTTCGTGAAGTTCCAGAAGGTACAAGTGCTATCTTGTTCCAAACTGAAAGCTACTCTAAAGACACTGTTGATGAAAACTTGGCTTTCATTAAAGAACAATTGAAAGATATTCCAACAGCTATTCCAAGTCTTTATTCTCAAGATCCTAAAGAATATGATTCCTGGTGGGCAATCCGTAAAGGTATCTTGCCAATCGTAGGTGGTCAACGTAGAAAAGGTACTACTGTTATCACAGAAGACGTTTGCTTCCAAATCGAAGACTTCACTAAGGGCATCGAAATGCTTACTGAATTATTCCACAAATACGATTTCGTTGATGGTGGCGTAATCTTCGGTCATGCGTTGTCCGGTAACGTTCACTTTAACATTACACCTGATTTCAGCGACCCTAAAGATACTAAGAACTTCGGCGACTTGGTAAAAGAAATGTCCGAACGCGTATCTGGTTTTGGTGGTTCTTTGAAAGCCGAACATGGTACAGGCCGTATGGTGGCACCTTTCATCGAAATGGAATGGGGCCGTAAAGCGTACGAAATCAACCGTCGCATCAAAGCAATCTTTGACCCTACTCGCATCTTGAATCCTGATGTTATGATTACTGATGATCCAGATGTGTACAAGAAAAACCTTAAAGCACAATGCGTTATCGATGATGCTTTCACAATCTGTATGGAATGTGGTTTCTGTGAAAAGAACTGCCCTAGCCGTAATTTGACATTGACACCACGCCAACGTATCGCATTGTTGCGCGAAACTAAACGCCTTGAAAATGAAGGTAATTTCGCTGTTGCAAACGAACTTAAAAAAGGTTACGAATATTTCGGTGTTGAAACTTGTGCTGCATGCTCCATGTGTAAAGGTCTTTGCCCACTTAGCATCGATACTGCACAAATCGCATTGTCCATGCGTCGCATCGATCCACCAGCACCTGGTTTGGCTAAGAAAATTTACGACAACTTCTCCAGCACTCTTGAAATGTGCCGTGCCGGCGTAAGCCTTGAAGGTATTGCTGGTGCTATTATTACACAAAAAGCAATTTCCAAAATCACTGAAGGATTACATGGTGTAACTGGCGTAACACCTTATGTACCTAAAACAACACCTAAGGCTAACCGCTATAAATTGAAAAACCGTATTAAACCTACTAACTTTGAAAAGGTTGTATACTTCAGTACTTGTGCGAACCGTGCGTTCCGTCAAAACCAAGGTTATGATGATCAACGCAGCTTGCAACAAGTTGTTGAAAGCCTCTGCAATAAGGCTCAAATCGATATTATCTATCCTGAACATATCGAAAACCTCTGCTGCGGCTTGAGCTTTGAAAACTACGATGACGTACATGAACGGGCTGTAAAAGATTTACACGATGCGTTGATGAAAGCATCTCAAAATGGTAAATATCCAATCGTTATCGACCATAGTGCATGCTTTAACCATGCATTTAAACATATGCCAGATTTAGAAATTAATGATATTTCTGAATTCTTATGCAAATTCGTAGTACCTCGCCTTGATATTACAAAATGCGATGAACGCGTTCTTGTTCATAAACAATGTAAAATCAAAGTATTGGGCAAATCTCAATATATTGAAGACTTGGCACGCCTCTGCTCTGACCATGTATTTAATATCAAATCCTTTGCATGCGATGGCTTTGCCGGTCAAAAAGGTTTCTTCACACCAGAACTTAACAAAGCAGCTACAAAAGACCTTGCTAGTGAAGTTGCCGAATACGGTGCTACACTCGGTGTAAGCTCCAGTTCTACATGTGAAATTGGTCTTGGTGAAAGCGGCGGCATCCCATTCGTAAGCGTTGCGTACTTGTTGGATCGTTGCTCTAAGGCTAAAAAATAATTGAACTAGAAAATCTAATAGACTAAATTAAAACAAAGTGCTAACATTTTATTATGATGTTAGCACTTTGTTTTGGTGGCGTGTTTGTATTTATTGTTAGATGTTTATTTTTCTAATAAATATGGTATACTATATGTAGGTAGTAGAGTGTATGAAATTACCTACAATATAACAAAAAAAAGGACGAGTGGCAGCTCGTCCTTTTTCTTGCTTATTTTTTATTCTTATTGTTGAGCCAATAGCTGTAGGTAGTTACTGCTAGGGCAACAATAAGAGGGGCAAGCAAGGTACCCCAGAGTGTATGAAACAACTCCTCCAATATAACACCTCCTTTCTGGAGGTATTTTTATTATATCATTATATTATGTACATCGTAGATAATTTAAGAATGGAACATATATTATGAAGAAAATTTTATCCATACTTGTCCTAACTATAATTATTAGTGGCTGTGGGCTAAATCAGGATGCAAATAGTAGTAATACCGAAAGCAATACTAAGAGTTCTAGTGAATCCACTCAAGATAGTAGCAAAATGGCTAATCTAGATAGATACTTAACTGCCGCTAAGCAGGCTTTATCTGTTGGCGATTATAATAAAGCTATCGAGGAGTCTACTGTTGCTGTTAAGGCTAATGCCAATAATGCTGAAGCCTATTCTATACGAGGCTTTGCAACAGCACTTAATGGCGATACCGCCAAAGGCTTGGTTGATACGAAGAAGGCCTATGATTTAGATCCTAATAATGTGGCTAACTACTATAATATGGCCATGGTTTATAAGCTACAAGGTCAATTAAATGAGTCTAAACAATGGTTCGAAAAGGTATTAGAAAAGGACCCTAATAATACTTGGTCTGTGTATGGCATTGCTACCATTTATGCAGACCAAGGGGATGATACTAAGGCCCTTGATTGGCTTGAAAAAGCAATTAAAATTGATCCATCTGTAAAGGCTGTTGCTGCTGAACAAGATCATTTTGAACGCTTTCACAATAATAAGAGATTTAAACAACTCGTTGATTTATAATGTTTTTTCTACTAATGCTTCTTGTAATAATTGTGAGAAATTAATGCCTTTTTCTAAGGCCCGTTCGTTAAGCCATGCGGGAATGGTTAAGGTTTTCTTTACGGATTTACTATTTTTAGCTAAATCAATATCCGTTTGCACTAATGTAGGATAGGTTGTATCCGTACAAGGTAAGTTACGTATAGATGTAGGCGTAGGTAAGCTTTCGCCATCCTCTAAGGCACCTAAAATATATAGCTCCATAGCCTCTTGAGCATTTGTTATGAGTTCGGTTAGGGTTGAACCAGTGCTGCTTGTATATTCTAAATCTGGAAATTCAGCCCAGAAACCATCAGAATCATCGTGGATTATAGCCGGGTATATAAATTTCATAGAGGTCCTCCTTATTTAAGCCCTGTGCGTTTCAAAATGGCATTTAATAAACCTGTAGGTACATCTTTTCCGTGTACGGCAATCACTTCAACTTGACTATCTTTTTTCAAACGATGGTGGCTACCACGTTGCCGTACATCCTTCCAACCATTTTTGAGTAGCAGTTTAAGTAAATCTTTATCCTTCATATTTTCTCCTTTTATAATAACACGTGTATACGTATAAAACAATTTATAGGAGTTATTCTTTCTTAGTTGTAGTCTACCAGTATATAAAGGAAAATAGGGGTGCCCATTGGTCACCCCTGACTCTATTGGTCACTTGACAAGTAATGATAAATGACTTTTGTGTATATATACTATTCTTATTATTTATAATGGGTATATAATTAGAATATATAAACTAAGCTGTATATTGATGAAAGGAGAGAATTCATCATGAAACCACTTGGCAAAAGGATGGCAATGGCTGTGTTGTGTGCACTAACGCTGACATCACCTTTGTTTTTGAGCGGTTGTAGTATGTCAGAGCTATGGCAGGGCACTGAGCAGAGCCGTAAGGAAATAGCACAGCGGTCGGAACAGGATAAGGTACAATTATTTAATCAATATGTGAAAGCCATAAGCCGATATAATCGCATGGCTGTTATGTTTGATTATGCGAATACACCGACGATTAATGATTTAAAAGCAGGTAAGCATTTAACTGTATTTAATACACCGAACTTTAAACAGTTACAAAAAGAATTAGAAGAAGCTAAGCAAGCCGGTATTCCTTATGATGAAATGAAGGAGCCCCTAGATAAGTTGCTTTCAAAATTGAATGAAATCACACCGGTAGCCGAAGAACTGGATGCATACTATAAATCTAAAGAATACACCACAGATAACTATGCTAAGGAACAGCAATTAGGTCCAAAGTATGTACAGTTGTATGAGCAATTTGTGCCTATTTATGCAGATTTTGATAATCTGATGCATAAAATCAACCTCGATCGATTACAACAACGGTTACAAGAATTGCGCGATGCAGGTAAGAAAAATGCAGCCGCAGCACAAGAGGTTCATTTGAGACTTACCGCTGTTCTTGAAAAGTTAGATAGTGAAAAACAACCGGATGTGAATGCCATGAATCAAGAGTTACAAGCTATTGGTGATTTGTCTAATGGCATTACTAACTCTAACTATGACACTGTTAAGACCTCTGTAAACTCTACAATCGGTGCTATCCGGACTTATATGGGTTCAAAACAAGATAAGGACTATACTCGTATGATTGAGGCTTATAACCATTATATTTCTAATATGAATACGACAAATATGAATGAATTAGATTAATAAGATCTGAGTTTATATTACGTTAGACTCGTGTAAAACGAACACATAAAAAGCTGTATTAAATGAGAATTTCATTTGCTACAGCTTTTTTGTAATGTATTCTATTTTTTTATCTTAATACGTGTCGTCATTTGATTAGATAGGGTAAACAATACGAGTGCCACCCAGATGCAGCCGAAGGCTATGAGTTGTGCTGTACCAAAGCTTTCACCAAAGTAGAAGATGGCCAAGAAGAAGCCCATGGTAGGAGATAGGTATTGTAAAAATCCGAGAATGTTTAGTGGTAATAGACGGGCACCGTACGAAAAGAGGATGAGCGGAATCGATGTGGTAAGGCCGGCACCGATGAGGAGGAGACCGGTCGGCGTTAGGTTTTCGATAAAGGACCACGAGGTGGTATCCACAGCCGTTAGATACCATAATGCTATCGGTGTAACGAGCCATGCCTCGAAGGCGATGCTCGAGAATGGATGGATGGTGAGACGTTTTTTTACGGCCCCGTATAGGCTAAAGGATACGGCTAGGATGATAGAGACTATGGGTAATGTACCTAGTTGAACAGTCATGATGGTCACACCTAAGAATGCGATGGCAATACTTAGCTTTTGTGGCCAAAGTAATCTTTCTTTATAGATTAGGATGCCCAACAATACGTTGAGCAATGGATTGATATAATAGCCAAGGCTCGTGTCGAGTACGTGTTGGTTTGTAACGGCCCAAATGTAGGTGAACCAGTTGATGCTAATAAGTATAGCAGCCAGTAATAGTAGGCCTAATTGCGTAAGATGGGTGCGTAAAAGTTGTATGTCCATACGCAGTTGTTGGCGCCCTGTAGCGATGACGAGGAAGAACATCCAAAATCCGGACCAGATGATGCGGTGCGATAATACGGAAAAGGATGATATTTGGTTTAAAAGCGCCCAATAGAGGGGCAGCAAACCCCAAATTAAACAGCACAACAATGTGGTGCTGAGACCTTTTTTGTTTATTTCGTTCATAATACGACCTCCCATTAGTAGAATTATTATAACATGGTGGTAGTATAGCAGTAGCGAATTATAGAGGTAATTTCTCTAAATTGCACCTATGCATTTTTATCATTCTATATATGCGTTAGTTATAACTTGAAATTTGCTACTTATGATTAACTGTTATGTTCATTGACTTTGTGCATATTTTTACACTATATTGGACTTAGAACAACGAATATAGAGAATAGGTGTCGCAAGACTTAATAGAGAAATCGGTACAAGCCGATGCGGTCCCGCCACTGTAAGGACGAGCCTGCTTTCATACATGTCACTGGAGCAATCTGGGAAGGCGAAAGCAAGGTGTTGAGCCCGAGCCAGGAGAACTGCCTATTTGATAATCACCGTTATGTACCTACGAGCGATAGGAAGGGGATTGAGGTATACTTTTTACAATAGTTTTAGTGTACCATTCAATATGTAACCTAACGTGTCACTCTCGGGTGGCACGTTTTTTTATTTGCCACGCTAGAGGGTCGTTCATATATGGCATAGGCTTAATAGTTTGACTGGAGATTCATCATCATGATGGACATATATTTGGCACCTATGGAACTCATATACGAAGCAACTCACTGGTACGGTGCGCTGTTCCCCCTGTATGGTTTCAAGTTGAAAAGGAGGCACATATATGTCTGACAAAAAGACTTCAAAGGACGCTGAACGCGATTTACTGGCGCCTGTATCCTTTGATGAGTTTGAGAAACCTACGTATGAACGATGGCAGGCTGAGGTTGAAAAGGCGTTAAAAGGTGGCGATTTCCATAAAAAAATGTTCACCAAAACCTATGAAGGTATTACGTTACAACCTATCTATACACCTGCATTGCATCAGGAAAAGATTCCAAAGGGCGTTTATCCTGGTGCTGGCGAGTTCCTACGTGGCACGAAAGCAAGCGGCTATATAAAAGATTCTTGGGGTGTATCTCAATATGTTGATGAATCCTTACCGAAGGATGCCAATCATGCAAGTTTATACGAAATTGTGAAAGGTGGCACTATTCACAACATTCGTCTTGATGAAGCAACACGCCATGACCAAGATGTGCAAGTAGGCGCATCTGTTGGTGTAGGTGGCACATCCTTGTATACGATGGCCGATTGCAGCCAATTAATTGAACGATTTAATCTTAAGGAAAATCCTTTATACATTGAAACTGGCGCATCTGCAGCGATTTTGCTCGGTATGTTGTCGGCTACTGTGAAAGCTTCTAAAAAGCAAACATCCGATTTGAAAGGTCTCGTTGGTGCAGATCCTATCGGCGTGTGGGCTAAAGACGGTGCATTGCATATGTCTTTAGATACTGCTTTTGATGAAATGGCACATACTGTTGTATGGGCCAAGGATCAAGCACCTGAGCTTAAAACAGTGCTCGTATCCGGTGATGTATACGCTAATGGCGGTGCCAACGATGTGCAAGAGGTTGCCTATGCACTGGCAACAGCTGTTTGCTACGTGCGGCAATTGGCACAACGCAACATCGATATTCATACCATTGCTAAGAGCATGATGTTTACATTCTCCCTAGGTGCAAACTTCTTTATGGAAATTGCTAAATTGCGTGCGTTGCGCGTGCTTTGGGCTCGCATTATGGAGGCCTTCGGTGCTGGTGAAAGCGACCGTGCCGTTCATGTACACGGCAGAACATCTGCTTTCACAAAAACCGTATACGACCCATATGTAAACTTGTTGCGTAATACAACACAAGCATTCTCTGGTGTTGTAGGTGGTCTCAATAGTCTTGAAGTTTCTCCATTTGATCAACCAATTCGCAAATCCGATGAATTCTCTCGTCGTATTGCCCGTAACATTCAAGTTATGTTACAAACTGAATTCGAATTGCGTCAACCAGTTGACCCTGTAGGTGGTTCTTGGTATGTAGAAACATTGGCAGCTGAACTATGCGAAAAAATTTGGGATGAATTCCAAACTATCGAGTCTAAAGGTGGCATTATCGCTGCCTTGAAGGAAGGTTATCCTCAAGCGCAAGTTAAAACAATTCTTAATGAACGCTTTAAAAACCTTGCATTCCGTAAGGATGTAGCGGTTGGTAATAACATGTACGCTAATATGACGGAAGAATTGCTTGATCCAAAACCTGAAAATCAAGAAACATTGCGTCAAAAACGGGTAGCTCATCTCGAAGAATACTTGGCAACTGCAGATTCAGAAGCGGTTGTAAAAGCCCAATCTACACTCGAAGCAAGCACAACAGAGCCAGGTGCATTGATTGGCCTTATCGAGCTCGGTGCATTGCAAAAAATGACAATGCGTCAAATCCGTAAGGCTTTGGATGCGGGCGATATTTCCTCCGAAACAATCGAACCTATTACGGCTCATCGTTGGACGGAACAATTTGAAGCTCTTCGTATGCGTACGGAAAATTATAAACAACGCACAAAAGATAATGTGAAGGTATTCTTGGCGAATATGGGCCCTATTCCTCAACATAAACCTCGTGCGGACTTCTCCACAGGCTTCTTTGAAGTAGCGGCGTTCGAAGTCATCAAAAATGATGGTCATGAAACAACGGCTGATGCGGCTAAAGCGGCTCGTGAAAGTGGCGCCGATGTGGTAGTTATCTGTTCTACAGATGATACGTATCCTGAATTGGTTCCACCACTTGCGAAGGAATTGAAAGAAACTATGCCGAATGTAACGGTTATTTTGGCAGGGGCACCATCTAAGGACCTAGAGCCTGTATATCGTGAAGCAGGTGTAGATGATTTCATCTCTGTTCGCGCAAACTGCTACGCTATTTTAAATACATTACAAGATAAGAAAGGGATGTGAGCTCATGTTTAAAAATCCAGACTTCTCCTCTCTTGGCTTGGGATCTCAGTCTGCCACATCGCGCGATGCATGGCTTGCTGAACTTAAAAAAGAAACAGGAAAAAGCTTTGAAGACTTATATAATACAACAATGGAGCAAATCCAATTAAAACCTCTCTACACAGAGATGGATTATGAAGGAATGACGCACCTAGACTATATGGCTGGTGTACCTCCATTCTTGCGTGGACCTTACTCTACCATGTACGTAACGCGTCCTTGGACAGTACGTCAATACGCAGGTTTCTCCACAGCCGAAGAATCCAATGCGTTCTACCGTCGTAACTTGGCAGCGGGCCAAAAAGGTTTGTCTATCGCCTTCGACCTTGCTACTCACCGTGGTTATGACTCCGACCATCCTCGCGTAGTGGGCGACGTTGGTAAAGCGGGCGTTGCAGTTGACTCTATCCTCGATATGGAAATTCTATTCTCCGGTATCCCTCTTGACCAAATGTCCGTATCCATGACAATGAACGGCGCCGTATTGCCTGTTATGGCATTCTACATCCTAGCTGGTGAAGAACAAGGTGTTGATAAAAAGGTTATGGCCGGTACAATCCAAAATGATATCTTGAAAGAGTTCATGGTACGTAATACCTATATTTACCCTCCAGCTACGTCTATGCGTATCATCGGTGATATCTTTGCGTATACATCTCAAAACATGCCTAAATTCAACAGTATCTCTATTTCTGGCTACCATATGCAAGAAGCGGGTGCAACGGCGGATATCGAATTAGGTTATACATTGGCCGATGGTCTTGAATACATCCGTACCGGTGTCAATGCAGGCCTTCATGTTGACCAATTCGCACCTCGTTTGTCCTTCTTCTGGGCTATTGGCAAAAACTACTTTATGGAAGTGGCTAAAATGCGTGCGGCTCGTATGTTGTGGGCTAAGATTATTAAGAGCTTCGGTTCTGAAAATCCTAAATCTATGGCTCTTCGTACACATAGCCAAACATCTGGTTGGTCTCTTACAGAACAAGATCCATTCAACAACGTGGCTCGTACATGTATGGAAGCGATGGGCGCCGCATTGGGCCATACGCAATCCCTACATACGAATGCGCTTGATGAAGCTATCGCATTGCCTACAGACTTCTCTGCTCGTATTGCGCGTAATACTCAGCTTTACATCCAAGACGAAACTAAGGTATGTAAGGTTATCGACCCATGGGGCGGTTCCTACTATGTAGAAGCGTTGACTGACGAATTGATTCGTCGTGCTTGGGGCCATATTCAAGAAATCGAATCCCTTGGCGGTATGGCGAAAGCGATTGACACAGGTCTTCCTAAGATGCGTATTGAAGAGGCGGCGGCTCGTCGCCAAGCTCGTATCGACTCTGGTCGTGAAGCCATCGTCGGCATCAATAAATATCGTCTAGATAAAGAAGATCCATTGGATATCCTCGATGTAGATAATACAGCTGTACGGGAAGCGCAAATCCGTCGTCTCGAACAATTGCGTGCTAACCGTGATGAAGACAAGGTTCAATCCTGCCTCGAAGCGATTACCAATGCTACAGAATCTGGTGAAGGCAACTTGCTTGCCCTTGCACTTGAAGCAGCTCGTGCTCGTGCATCCTTGGGCGAAATTTCCTTTGCTGTTGAAAAAGTTTGTGGCCGTCATAAAGCGGTTATCCGCTCTATTTCCGGCGTATACTCCAGCGAATATGAAGATGATGATGTAATCAAAGAAGTACGTCAAATGGCAGATGATTTCGAAGAACTCGAAGGTCGTCGCCCTCGTATCATGATTGCTAAGATGGGCCAAGACGGTCATGACCGCGGTGCCAAAGTTATTGCTACATCCTTCGCGGATATGGGCTTTGACGTGGATATCGGACCTTTGTTCCAAACTCCAGAAGAAACAGCACAAGACGCTGTGGATAATGACGTTCACATCGTCGGATTCAGTTCTCTTGCAGCAGGTCACAAAACATTGTTACCTCAACTTGTAGAAGAACTTAAGAAACGCGGTCGCGGAGATATTTTGGTTGCCATCGGTGGCGTAATCCCTGCTCAGGACTATGAATTCCTACGCGAACATGGCGCAGTGGCTATCTTTGGCCCTGGTACAGTTTTGCCAGTAGCGGCGAAAAAATTACTAGAAACATTGACTAGTCACGTACAAGACGAGTCTAATGACTGATAACAAACGGCCTACTCCGGATGAATTGCGCAATACACAGGCTGCTACTGGTGAAAGTAGCGCTCCAGAATTAGGTGTAAAAAACGCAAATGCCGAGGGTAGTACCTATCGCCCCGATTGGGTGCCAGAAGATGCGAAAAAGGATGATACCTTTGCGTGTCACGTCATGAAAGGCGTCAAAGAAATGCACGATGGCCTTTTATCCAGCTCCGCTCATCTGGCTCCATCGGTACGTCCCGTACAGCGGCGCAAGAAATTAACTGTCGCTGATTATGTACGCGGTATCGAGCAGGGGGACCGCGTTATACTTTCACGGGCTATTACATTAGTAGAAAGTAATAATAAGGAACACTTTAAATTAGCTCAACAAGTGTTACAAGCTATATTGCCTCGTACAGGTAAGGCGTTGCGCATCGGCATCACCGGTGTGCCTGGGGCCGGTAAAAGTACATTTATTGAAGCCTTCGGGAACATGCTCATTGAAGCAGGTTACAAGGTGGCCGTACTTGCCGTAGACCCTACGAGCCAAGTCACCAAGGGCAGTATTTTGGGCGATAAAACGCGGATGGAAACGTTGACGAAACATCCTGAGGCGTATATCCGTCCATCGCCAGCTGGTGGTACACTAGGCGGCGTAGCTCGTAAAAGTAGAGAAACCATGCTGCTTTGCGAGGCTGCTGGGTACGATATTATCCTCGTCGAAACTGTTGGGGTTGGGCAAAGTGAAGTTACCGTTCGTTCCATGGTAGACTTCTTTATGCTCATCGTATTGACTGGTGCCGGTGATGAATTGCAAGGCATTAAAAAAGGCGTTATGGAATTGGCCGATGCCATTGTGGTCAACAAGGCGGATGGGGATAACCTTAAACGAGCTCTCATTGCCCGTAGTGATTACGATCGGATGTTGCATTACATCCGCCCTGCTACGGAAAAATGGAAAACTCAAGCCTACACATGTTCTGCCGTTACAAAGGACGGCCTCGACGAATTATGGGATGTGATCCAAGAATTTACGGAACAAGGTAAAGAAAATGGCGTATTCCTCAAACGTCGTCAAGAACAATCCCTTCGTTGGGTACGCGATATGATTGACGAACACTTGCACAACCTATTCTTTAATAATGTAGTCATTCAAGGTCGTATGGGCGAAGTCGAAGCGGCTGTTTTAGATGGTGAAATGAGTGAATCACAAGCCGTCGAAGAACTTATAGGCGTCTTTGACAAGTCCTTAAAATAATCTCTATACATATAGGCATAGTATCTATACTGCTATCGGTTTGTAATTGATAGAAAATGCTAGGTACTATGCCTTTTTTGTTTCATGAAATGCATAAATATAGCTTTCATAAAAATCATATATGGTATATAATTTAGTTATAGATGTATACTTTATGGGTTATTTTAAAAGGAGAGATTTATTTTGAATCCATTAGTAAAAAAACTGACAACAGCAGTATTGTGTGTAACTGCTCTTACATCCCCATTATTTATGAGTGGCTGTAGTTTTTCTAAGATTGCCAATGGGGTGCAACAAGGCGCTCAAAAGGCATCGCAACAGGACATTAAAGTGTTCAATAACTATATCGAAGCGATTGGCGATTTTAATAGTTGGTCCGTACGCTTTGGATATGCTATCAATCCGTCCGTTCAAAAACTAAAAGAGGGGCAACATTTAACAAGCTTCATGGCACCACACTTTGATACCTTACAACAAAAGTTGCAAGCTGCTAAAGACGCTGGCGTACCATATGATGATATGAAGGAACCTTTAGACAACGTATTAGCTGTATTAAAGGATATTGTACCAGTAGCTAGTGAATTGGATACGTACTACCAAACTAATTCATATCAAGCAGATAATTATGCTAAGGAACAACAATTAGGACCTAAATACGTTCAACTATATGATAAATTCTATGCAGCATATAATCAGTTAGATGCAGTAGTTCACAAACACAACACGGAAAACCAACAAGAACAGTTAAAAGAACTTAAAGATTCTGGTAAGAAAAACGCAGCTGCAGTTCAAGAAGTTCATTTACGCTTAACAGCTCTATTAGATGGCTTTGAAGAAGGTAAACAAATCGATGTAAATGCAGCTAACCAAGAGTTACAAGGCATCATGGATGTAGCTGGCACCGTTACTAGTCCAGAATATAACACTGCTAAGTCTCAATTAAATACAACGATTGGTAGAGTTCGTACATTCTTAGGTGACCAATCAGCTGATCATTACAATGATATGATTGAATCTTACAATCGCTTCATTGGCAGCATGAATCGTTTGGATATTAATAAACTTGATAAATAATATCTAACTATGTACGAACATTGTGCGCATTACTTGTGAAAGTCCATGCCTCATAGGAAGTACTAAATTGTAGATATAAAAATTTCATACAAAGGTACATAACGAATGTACCTTCAAGGGCTACCTTAAATAGCAATATTATTTGAGGTAGCCCTTTTTGTGTGTTTTCTCATAATAGTTTTTGCCTTTGTTGACTCCTATACAGCAACTAGTATATTTTTACTCATCTATCGTGAGCCCCATATGTTTTGATGTATAAAAACGTGGTATAATTATAAGATAAGAACCTAAATGGGTGTGGGTTTTGGAGGTTAGTATGAGTAGCATTGCACATTTATTTGTAGCTGGTGGTTTCGTTATGTACCCACTCGTTATCTTTCTAGTTGTTACCCTAATGATTGGTATTGAGCGATTTTTTCTATACCGTAAATTCCGTAAGGACATGCGCCAATTCACGGCTGTCCTAAATAATCATCCAGGCTGGATTATGTTGCCAACCGTACTAGAACGAGATACACAAAATCTAGGTACTCTCTTTGCAAAGGCTTTGCGCAGTGCAAAAAATTACAATGGTTTAGAAAACCGTTTACAAGACTTGGTAGGCTATACCGATGAACGCTTAAAACGTGGCCTTGGGTGGCTTAGCATGATTGTTACGATGGCTCCCTTGCTTGGTTTGCTTGGCACTGTTCTTGGTATGATTCGCGCCTTTGCCGTTGTAGGTGGCGATATTGGAGCGCCTACTATCATTACAGGCGGTGTATCTGAAGCGTTAGTAGCAACTGCTACAGGTCTTACCGTTGCCATTATTGCCCTTGGCTTCCATAGTTACTGTGCTGCAAAGGTGAATGATTTTATCGTAGCCTTGGAACATGAATGTGGTAGCATCCTCGATGCGTACAACGAGGAACATGACCTATGAGACGTCGTACATTAGGTGTAAAAAAAGAACCGACCATCATGATCATCCCTATGATTGATATTGTATTTTTTCTATTGGTATTCTTCATGGTCGGCACTTTATACATGAATACGGAGCAACAAATCCCGTTAAATTTACCATCCACATCGACTTCGACGGCTAAATCCATTGAACCGATTATCATTACTCTCACCACATCGCATAAACTCTATATCGATAACCGCGAAATTTCTGCGGATAATCTATCCCAAGAGGTACAGGATATCGTGCGGACCACACCGCGTCAGGCCTTTGTTATTCGCGCGTCTAAGGACGTGTATTATAACGAGGTCATCGCCCTTCTCGATATGCTGAAAGTAAATGGCGCTAAGTACATTAGTGTCGCTACGGATCGGAAGTGATTCTATGTTTGAATCGCATTATTTTCGACCGTTTTTGATATCCCTGTGCATCAGTATTCTCATGATAACGGGCATGGGGCTTTCACTAAAGGGCATGAGTGGCACTGGTGCAGGCCAAGAGGCAGCTGAGATTAGCTTTGATTTGGCCGATGCTGGTGAAAGCGAACACGCCGAGGATCATCCGACGGTAACGCCGCCACCAGAGGAGGCAAAACCGCCTACAGATGCACCTGCGTCAGTAGCTCAGAAACAAGAAACGAAATCGCCTGTAAATACCGTAGAACCACAGAAAACTATAGATACAGAACAACCAGCATCGGCTACAAAACGTGAATGGGCTGTTCCAAAGCCCATAGAATCTGAGGCTACTGGTGGTGAGACAGGTGTTGTGACACATCAAAAACAGGAACAACAAAAGAAATTAGTAGGCAATGACGTATCGACGGATCCTAATGCAGAAGGTAATGGTCTCGATAATACAGATAAAGATCTATCGTTTTTTGCGGATGCACTCAATTTGCTGACGCCGGGTCAACGGGCGTGGCTCGAACAATCGGATATTAATCCTACAGAATATTTGCGCCAAGTGAAAGAACAAGGCCAAGCATCATCTGTACGCGGCGAAGCCGTTGTGCGCGTTAACTTTGACGCTAGCGGCAATGTAATTGTCGGCGTTAATACCCCGCGTATCGTAGAGGACTCCGTCCCTCCTGATGTACGAGACGAAGCTATACGTATCATCAAGACCAGCGGTAGTATTGTTAATAAACGTGGACAAGTCGTGTCCCTAGCCATCCCCGTCGTACTAGGACAATAAAGAGGCATACCTCACATACAAGAATGTATGTAAGATATGCCTCTTTTGTTACGCCTATGATTTGCTAGTTTAGCAGTCTGTTGTTCGACTACGTGCTATGTTATGAGTCCGTTGTTCAACGACCTACTTTTTTAACGCCGTTTTCGTGCTGTTGAATACCGCATAGTAAATGATGATGCCACCGATGAATAATGTCACTTGCATTTGCGTAGTATATTGATCCACGCGCCACAATGCAAAGGCATAGAAGAACATAGTAATGAGCATAATTAAGAAAGCCACGATGCGGCGCACATTCGTATGAACGGTATTGGATGTAGCGATGCGACCTTTATTGATGACTACATAGATAAGAGATACTAGAATATCGACTGCGTATACGCCTAAAATCCAGTTGATAGGCATGTCATTAAATACGAATAAGCCTAGAACGATAAAACTGATGAGAAAAAATAATTTTATCAACGTGCCTGCTGTTTGAGATTCCTTCGGTTGTTGTACCTGTTTTTTATGTTGTTTCTTTGCCATGATGTACTCCTATATGTGTATAGTATTAGTATGTTGATACGATATATAACTTATTTATACATTACTATTATAATAATAAATCACAAATCAATCTATATATAAATACAATGTAGAGATAGCAATAAAATACCGAACATTAAGAAAATCTAATATATATATTATTCGGAAAATTGCGGAAGATTTATTGAACCAAGCTTTCACATATGGTACAATTATTATATAAAAAATCTAGCTTTCACCATGCAAAGGAGACATCATGATACCACGTTATACACGAGAAGAAATGGGCCATATTTGGAGCGAACGTAATGAGTTCGACACAATGTTATTGGTTGAAACATTGGCATCTGAAGCGCAAGCTGAGCTTGGCGTGATTCCGAAGGAAGCGGCAAAAATCATTCGGGAAAAGGGCAATTTTGATGTTGAAAGAATTCACGAAATCGAACGTGAAACAAATCATGACATCATTTCCTTTGTGACTGCTGTGGGCGAATATGTAGGCCCTGAAGCGGCTAAATACATTCATCTTGGCTTGACATCCACAGACGTTAAGGATACTGCACTTGGCTATATGATGAAACAATCTTGCGATATTTTGATTGAAGATTTGAAGCAATTACATGCTGTATTGCGCCGTCGCGCTGCAGAATTCAAACATACGCCTATGATTGGTCGTACTCATGGTATTCACGGCGAACCTACTACATTCGGTTTAAAACTTTGCCTTTGGATGGCAGAGGTAGAACGCGATATCGAACGCATGGAACATGCTCGTAAAAGCGTTGCTGTTGGTAAATTGTCAGGTGCTGTTGGTACATACTCCAACATCGACCCATTCGTAGAACAATACGTATGTGAAAAACTAGGCCTTGAACCTGTTAAAATCGCCACTCAAGTCGTACAACGTGACCGTCACGCTGAACTATTGTCCACCATTGCTGTTGTAGGCGGTACATTGGATAAAATCGCTTTGGAAATCCGTCACTTGCAACGCACCGAAGTACGCGAAGCTGAAGAATACTTTAGCCCTAAACAAAAAGGTTCCTCCGCGATGCCTCATAAACGCAATCCTATTACGTGTGAAAGAATTTGTGGTATGGCTCGTTTATTGCGTGGTTATGCACAATCTGCGTATGAAGATCAAGCTTTGTGGCATGAACGCGATATCTCTCATAGCTCCGTAGAACGCGTTATCTTACCAGATGCAACCATCGCGTTGAACTATATGCTTCACCTAACAATCCGTACCATCGATAAATTGTTGGTATACCCTGAAACAATGCTTAAAAACCTTAACCTTACAGGTGGCCTTGTATTCAGCCAAACAATTTTGACACACCTCGTAGACAAAGGTGCCGTACGTGACGAAGCATACCGTTGGGTACAAAAACACGCTATGGAACGCTGGCTCGAAGGCAAAGACTTCGCTACAGGTCTAAAATCCGATGAAAACATCAAAAAATACATGACCGACGAAGAAATCGATGCATGCTTTGATCCATATAAACTATTGAAACACGTAGATACAATAATGGCTCGTTTCGGCCTATAATACCTTTGATAAAGGACGAACACCCTCCTCAAAGCCTCCACCGCCCAGGTCTGTCCCCTTTGGGGACAGGGGCAAAGTCGTTTTGAGAAGGGTGTTCGTCCTTTTCTCATAGTACCTATATGCCAAAAGCGAGCCTATGGGAATAGGGGACGGGCCGACACGCTATCGCGCTAAAGCGGGACCCGAAGTCGTTTTGAGGAAGGTATCCGTCCTTTTTCGCTATAAGTTCTATGCCGAAACGAGCCATAAAGGCAGACAGGGCAAAGTCGTTTTGAGAAGGGCATCAGCCCTTTTTCGTTTATCGCAAGTGCCGTATTTTCATATGGTGCTTCATAATTATTAGTAGTTAGAAAGGGGATAGGCTAAGTAAAAAACGACTTTGTGTTTCGCCCTAGTGTGTATTTTGTTATGGGGTTTTTGTTTAGCATGCTTGGTATGGGGATAAGGGCGAAAACGTTTTGAATGATGGATGATGAGGGTTTAAAAAACGACTTTGGCCCTGCGAAGCCCGAAGGGCGAAGTCAGACCCGGCCGGTGGAGTTTTTTGAACCCTCATCATCCATAACCTATAGTTGTTGATTTATCCCAATAAAAGGAGGATACATGAAAAGCACCATAAGAAAATACGCACCGCCTATCTTTCATTGCATTAACGATTTCGGTCAAGGCTCCCTCGCTGCATTGATACCGTTTTTTATTGCTAATTTTAATCTTAATTATTATCAATCGGCTTCCATTATTTTCTGTAATACCGTGGTAGCGTCTATTGCGCAGCCCATTTTGGGGTATGTAGCGGATCGATGGCGCGTACCTTGGTTTATTCCGGTAGGCTTTACGGTGACTCTTGTGTCCATTAGTGCTATGGCGTTGGCTACGAACTATGAAATGATTCTTGCTTTGTCTCTTTTAGCTGGTGTAGGGGCAGCGTTATTCCATCCTGAGGCGGCTCTTCTTGTAAATCGTACACAATCTCACGAGATTGGCAATGCCATGGGGCGCTTTGCGGTTGGTGGCAGTGCTGGTTTTGCCTTAGGGCCGCTCATTGCTGGTGGCGTTTATGTCTTTGGCGGCCAATTCCTCTGGGTGTTTACGGCTATTGCCGCGCTCGGCGTGTTGCTATATCTATATGCTTTCACAGGTCATACTACTGAGGCCGAAGATGCGCGTGAATGTGAAAGCCAAATTAAGGGAACAAATACAGGCATAAACGATTGGGTGAGTTTTACAAAGCTATTTTTCGTCATTGCCTCTCGATCAATTTTGTTCTCCGTATTATCGATTTTTATACCGATTTTATACATTACCGTTATCAATGGCGAAGCTGGTGTATCTAGTTTGACACTTACTATGTACTTTGCCATGGGGGCTGTCCTCACCTATATGGGTGGTGCCCTATCTGATAAGCTAGGCTTTCTAAAAACAGTGCGTTTAGGTAATATTATATTTTTACCATCCGTATTAGTGTTTATCTTCGTGCCAAATGCATGGGGATTCTTTGGCGCCATGATACCAATGGCCTTTGGCGTGTTCTCACAATATGGACCTATTACCGTTCTAGGCCAAAAATACCTTGCTAAAAATGCAGGCTTTGCATCAGGCATTACATTGGGCCTCGGCATTACATTAGGTGGCCTCGTAGCACCATATATTGGACATTTAGCAGATATTTATGATGTACAAACTGCATTAATGACCTTGATACCTGTTGGTGCGTTAGGATTATTAATGAGCTTCTGGTTGAAAGAACCTAAATAAAATAATTGTTATATAGTATAGGCTTGTGCTAATTTTTAGGGATGCATAATATACGTCTTTAAAATTAGAACAGGCGTGTACTAATTCGTAAGGGCACATATATACGCGCGTTTGAATTAAACTCTTTATTTAGTCTTTTCGTGCTTTGCTATTATGTTGTATAATAACTATGGATTAATTTGACTTTCACAATTGGAGGACATAGATATGGCAACAAGTATGGTAATCGGCACTCAATGGGGTGACGAGGGTAAAGGTAAAATCGTTGACTGGATCGCGGAACGTGCAGACGTTGTAGTGCGCAGCCAAGGCGGTAATAATGCAGGTCACACTGTTGTAGTAGATGACAAGGCATTCGCACTTCGTTTATTGCCAAGTGGTATTTTGTACGATGATAAACAAAATATCGTTGGTACAGGCGTTGTTATTGATCCTAAGGTGTTGTTACAAGAAATTGAAGGTCTTGAAAAACAAGGTAAATCTGCTAAATCCCTTCACATTTCTGACCGTGCTCATGTCATCATGCCTTACCATATTGCTCTTGATATGGCCGAAGAAGCATCCAAAGGTGATGCTAAAATCGGTACAACTAAAAACGGTATCGGCCCTTGCTATGCTGATAAGGTAAACCGTATCGGCATCCGCATTTGCGACTTGTACGACATGGAAACTTTTAAACAAAAATTGGCGTACAATGTTGAGTTTAAAAATAAAATGCTTACAAAGGTATACGATGCTGAACCTGTTAATTACGATGAAATCTTAGCAGATTACATCAAATATGCAGAGGCTTTGAAACCTTATGTAACTGATACAAATAATGCTGTGTTGAAAGCGATTAAAGAGGACAAAAAGGTATTGTTCGAAGGTGCGCAAGCAACTATGCTAGACCTTGATCATGGTACTTACCCATTCGTAACATCCTCTCATCCAATCGCTGGTGGTGCTTCCACAGGCGCGGGTGTAGGTCCTAACTATTTGAAAAATATTTTCGGCGTTGTGAAAGCTTACGCTACACGTGTTGGTGCAGGCCCATTCCCTACAGAACAACTTAATGAAATTGGTGAAGAACTTCGTACGCTTGGTCATGAGTTCGGTACTGTAACAGGTCGTCCTCGCCGTACTGGTTGGTTAGACCTTATGGTTGTAAAATACGCAGCAGGTCTTAGCAGCCTTGATTATTTAGCTATTACACGTTTGGATATTCTTGATTCTTTCAAAGAATTGAAAATCTGTGTAGGTTATAAATTAAACGGCAAAAACGTGGAAGGCTTCCCTGCTAGCTTGAACGATCTTGAAGCATGCGAACCTGTATATGAAACATTGCCAGGTTGGGAAACAGACATTTCCGGCATCCGTTCTTATGATGAATTGCCTGAAAATGCTCGTAAATACGTAGAACGTATTGCAGAAGTAACAGGCGTGCCTTTGGGTATCGTATCTGTTGGTCCTAATCGTAATCAAACAATCGATCTTGTTAATGTATTTTAATCTGCTGTAGCAAATTATTATAAAAAATAATAAGCGGAGATTCTTATTAGAGAATCTCCGCTTTTATGCGTATTTTCTATCTCATAAATTAATTTAATTATTCAATTAAAATATTTTAATGAGAATAAAAAGAAAAAAATAGATTTAGTTATAAAAATAGTATATAATAGTATAAAAGTAGATTGATAATTTTTGATGTATATTGAGGAGTTTTCTTATGGTTGAAGTTTCTTATGAACGTTTAGCGACGATTTTTAAAGCGCTCAGTGATGAAACAAGATTACATATTATAGATATGTTGTCCTGTAATGAATTGTGTGCAGCAGATATTTTGGCAAGCTTTAATTTATCTCAATCCACATTAAGCTACCACATGAAAATCTTAATTGATGCTGGCGTTGTAAATTCTCAACGTAATGGTCTTTGGACTCGCTATTCCATCAATGAAGATACATTTGGTGACATTTTGGAGATTATTCCACAATTGTACAAAACTAAAGACGAATGCATTTGCGCACAAATCAAATACTGCCGTCTTGATGAACACGAAAAAGACGCGTAATCATGAGACGCTGGATTATGCATGTTGATATGGATGCTTTCTTTGCATCCGTAGAACAACTGGATCATCCTGAATACAAAGGCCACCCCGTTATTGTGGGTGGTCTTTCTTCGCGTGGCGTAGTGGCTACTGCATCCTATGAGGCCCGAAAATTTGGCGTCCATTCGGCCATGCCCATTTCGCGGGCGAAGAAGCTTTGTCCGCACGGCATCTACGTGTATCCGAATATGGCTCGCTACAAGGAGATTTCTCAGATCATTCACAAGGTGATGGAGGAATTTACACCTATCATTGAGCCCTTATCTCTGGACGAAGCCTTCTTGGATGTTACGGGTATTACCCATAAATTCACAGGTCCCAAGGCTTTGGGCCGTGCTATTAAGGATCGTGTGTTTGAGGAAACGGGGCTCATCATTTCGGCGGGACTGGCTCCGAATAAATTCCTTGCTAAACTGGCGTCTGACCTAGATAAGCCTGATGGGCTTGTGGTCATTCCTTATGGTAAGGAATGTGAAAGCCTCGCCAATTTGCCCATAAAACGCATATGGGGTGTAGGCCCTAGCACGGAACGTCGCCTTAAAGATGGTGGTTTTGCCTTGATAAAGGATGTGCAGGCCTTGTCGGATGAGAAATCGTTAGTGCCTTATGTGGGCAATCAGGCACGGCGTATTTGGGAATTGGCACGAGGCATTGATGAACGGCCTGTAGAACCGGATCGTCAAATCCAGTCTGTCGGCAATGAGGAGACCTATGAAAGCGATGTAGAGGACCCGGCTGTTATCGATTTAGAACTTCATTACTTTGCCAATCGCGTAGCGAAACGATTGCGTAAATATGGTTTGATGGGACATACCGTGTCCATTAAGGTGCGGTACAATGATTTTAAAACCGTATCTCGTCAAAAACGGCTTGATTCTGCTACGGACCAAGAACGTATCATTTACGATACATCCGTATTGTTGTGGAATAAACTCATGCGTGAACGGAGCAATGCTAGACAACGGGAGCCTCGCAGTACTAGCCAATCGAATCGCCGTGATGCTAAGACTTTCACCGACAACGCTAATGATAGACCGATTACGGAGAATCGTGAGATGATGGGCGCCGCACCGTTGCCTCAATTTGATACATCCGTTCTCGATATGCCGCTCAAACCAATTCGGCTCTTAGGTGTGACGGTGAGTGGACTTTCAACAGAAGGGATTGTACAGGACGATTTATTCTCCATTGAAACGGACGAGAAAGATGAGAAGCTTTCAACCGTGCTAGATTTGTTGGCATCTAAATTTGGTGAAGATGCCATCATGAGTGGAGCCCTTTGGCGTCGTGCTCACGGCGATGGTGGAGAACGGCGAAAACGGTCGGAATTAAAGGCCGAAATGGATTTAGATAATGAAGAATAAAAATCTTTCATGAATAGAATCATTCGTGATACAATGTACGTATACAGCAATGTGTATATGCAAGAAAATATCTGCAAGAGAGGTATAAATATGAGTATATTTCGTGTGGCCATTCATTATGGCGTAAATAGCAACGGGGTTTTATCTTACGATACAGATACAAAAACCGTAATGGTGGATCTACCTGAACAAGAATGGATCGACAAGGTACGTGCATACTTAAATGAAGACCATGCTATCGAGCATGCTACAGGTCTTGATACGTATGAACGGTTGACTGTAAAACCATTAGAATCTTTGGATAACTTTAAATTAGCTCTTACACGCATGTGGGAAGCCATCGACGTACAAGTCGATTGGAGCCGCCCAGCGTAATTAAAATGAAACCCCTTCGTAGCCTGTTGGTGCTATGAAGGGGTTCTCTTATTGTTGCTATAATTGTTGTGAGATAATAAATTTATAATATGTTATGGCATAACAAAATTAAGGAACTGAATATATGAAAAAGATATTGATACCTATAGGGTTATTCATTGCATTAATCATTGGCGTTATAATGTCCTTCTCCCGAGGATCTGCTGAAAGTCCTACCTTTATGCGTGAAGTGTTACCAAAACAGGACGGATTTGCCTCCGTAGGTAATGGCACTATTGGTGGCGCTAATGCTACAGAGCAGAATGTATTTAAAGTGACGAATAAAAAAGAATTTGTAGCTGCTCTTAAGAATAGAAAAAATACGGACTCTAAGATTGTGCTGGTTTATGGCACCATAGATTTTGACACCGATGATACTGGCAAATCGCTGACGATGAAAGATTACATGGCCGATGGTTATGACTTTCAACAATATTTAGAAACTCATAAGCCAAATAGCACAGCGTCTAAGAGTTTGAAAGATGAGCAGGAAGAAAAGCGCAAGGCGTCACAAAAGAATCAAAGTCAGTCTATTACCATTCATGTACCGGCCAATACAAGTATCATTGGTATGGATAATGCAAAATTAAAGGGTGTAGATTTGGTCCTCGATGCGGATAATATCATCATACGAAATGTACAATTTGAATCGCCTTATGACTATTTTCCCGCTTGGGATCCAAAGGATGGTCCAGAGGGCAACTGGAATTCTCAGTATGATAGTATCTCCATAAAAGGTGGTACGCATATTTGGATTGATCATTGTTCGTTCCAAGATAGTCCTGAAACGGTAGAGTACTACTTTGGACGTAAATACGAGCATAGGGATGGATTACTGGATATTACCAATCAAGCGGACTATATAACTATATCCTATTCAACATTTGAAAATCACAATAAAACCATGTTGATAGGCAACAGTGATTCAAACGTAGCAGACGAAGGCAAATTACATGTGACGTTGCATCATAACTATTTCCATAATGTAGTGCAACGCGCACCAAGAGTACGGTTTGGTAAAATCCATATGTATAATAATTACTTTGCATCAGATACTATAAATAGTGAATATGGTTATGAGTACTCATTAGGTGTTGGTAAACACTCGCAAATCTATGCTGAAAGCAATGTGGTAGATATAGCAGGCAAAGACTATACATCGTTTGTGAAAGTATTTGGTGGAAAACAACTCACTACTGTTAATAATGTGTTTAATGGACAAACTGTAGATACATTTAACAATACATTGATACCGGTAGATTGGAAACCTGAACTATTTACGACAATAGATCCTGTGAATGAGGTAAAAGAAACGGTTTTGCATAATGCGGGGCCAATTAAAACAAATCAATAGAGACATAGTTTAATAAAAAAGGCCGTATCATATTTCAATCTAGATATGTGATACGGCCTTTGTCATGGAGAGTGTATTTAAATATTGTTAATCAAATTTTTTATTTGTTAGGTCTTGATACATAAGCTTAGCAATTTCATACTGTGGGTCATCGGCTTGTAATTGGTGTGAAGGTAGTTTAAATACGGCTTCAGCTATTTCGTTTTTCTTGATGTCGATACCTTTTACATCGTCAGAACGGCTTATGGAAATGGTATGTGTTGTTGGATTTATGAAGTACGCATTTACATCGATGCTGAAAGCTTTGTTTTCATCTTTTCTCATGATTGTACGTAGAATCATAGCTGAAATAGCAGTAGTACCATCCTTTTCACCTAATAGCTGTTTAGATGTGTAGTCTATATAATCGGCATAGACGTAAATATCGCCAGGTTTGGCCTTGTCATAATCTTGTGTGTAGGCCTCTACTAAACGCAAATCAAGCTGTCTACCAAATGGCCTAGAGAACATTTCGCTTTGTAATTCGCGTGTTTCACTAACAGGAGGATAGAACGGTATAGGTGTTAAACCTTTTAGCATATCTGTGCGAGTTTCGTTTTTTCGTTTAGCGCGCCGTTCCGCAGTGACCTTGTCTAAGCGTTCACGCTCCTTTAACATGGCCTTTTCTTGTTCTTCTTTAGATTTATAAGTTTTTACAGATACAACACGATTACCAGACATAGTGACTGTTGAATAGATTGGTTTGCCGTTAGTAGGTTTTCCCTCAGAAGCATCAAGCGTAGATTGTACTATGGCTGGTGTTGCGCTTTCAATTGATTTTCTTAACTCTGGAATATTGGCGTAATCCATATCAACCACAGCAGTATCTGTGCTTTCACTTGGCTGCGCAGGTGTAGCCCCGTATGCGGATGATATAGCTAAGACAGCTAATAGTGAACTGGTAATAATCGATTGTTTACATAGTTTCATTACACATACCTCTTTTTATAAGAACTCTCTAATACTATCAACAGTTGTATTATAGCATAGTTCTTGCATAGATAGATTTAAAAACGATATAATAAAGTATACATGCGTCTATAGCTCAGTAGGATAGAGCAGCAGTTTCCTAAACTGCGTGTCACTGGTTCGATTCCGGTTAGGCGCACCAGTATAGAAAAGAAGGCATACAGCTTTTATAAGCCGTATGCCTTCTTTTTTTGTATTATCTTGCAATTCTTATTAGCTAGAATTATAATGTTAAAGTGATATTCATATTTTATTCATGTTAAAAACATGAATAGTGTATAGAGGGATACAATAAGATTCAGGTTTCATTAGGTGACTGTGAATCTTTTTTAGGTTTATTGTTTGTATTGTCTTAAAAGGGGGAAACCAAATGAAAAAAGAATTACTGTTAACGGCTATGATTACCGCAAGTATTACTACAACAGCGTTTGCAGCATCTAATTTAGATATTAGCTCTACAACTGCTGCGCCATTAAGTATGCAAAATTCCATTGCTTATGGTGGGGATAATAAAATTGAGAGTGGTATTGGATCTCCTGTGAGAAATATTTTGCTCGGTGGTGACAAGAATTCAGTTCGCTCTTCCGCTAATGATAGTATCACTTCTGGTAGCAATAATACTGCATCTGGTCCGGGCAGTATCGTAGCAGGTTGGTATAATACAAACTCCGCTACTCACAGCTTGGTAGTAGGTACTAGTAATAATGTTGGTGGTACTAATAATATCGTAGGTGGCTTTGGCCATACCAATAATGATAATGCGATTAGCTCTTTATTGGTTGGTACACGCAATAGTATTGATGGACAAAATTCTGTGGCTTTGGGCATGAATAATACCATTAAAGGCAATAATGCTTTGGTAGGTGGTACTGATGCCAAGGTACAAGGCAATAATGCCATCGCCTTTGGTAATAGTGCTAAAGCAACGTATGATGATGCATACGCCATTGGTCGTAAAGCAGAAGCAACTGCTCAAAATACTGTGGCTATCGGTAATAATGCAAAGGCCAATAACATTATGGGCACAGCGATTGGCTATAATGCAAAAGCAAAAAATGACTATGCTACTGCAGTAGGCTATAGTGCGAGTGGTACTGGCAATCAATCCTCCGCATTTGGTTTCAATTCGGAAGCAACTGCTATGAATACAACTGCAGTGGGATCTTATGCAAATGCTAGCGGTGCGTATTCTACAGCATTGGGTTTTAAAACTGCAGCTTCTAATGAGGATTCTGTAGCATTAGGTAACTATTCTACTAGTGCTGGTAAAAGTGCCTTTGCTGCTGGCACATTAGCTAAGGCAGCAGAAAAGGACTCCTTAGCAATCGGTCATAGCGCAACTACAACAAAGGAAAATGGCATCGCTATCGGTACAAATGCGACTGTAGATGGCGTTGATTCTATTGCTATCGGTAAAGCGGCTAATATCGCTAAGGCAGGTAGCATTGTAATTGGTAGAAATACCGCAGCAGATGAGTTAGCTGTATCCATCGGTACTGACTCTGTAGCAACTGGCTGGGGCGGTACTGCAGTAGGTACTATTTCTAAAGCCACTGGGGCTCAGTCCACTGCTATTGGTGATAATGCGCAAGCATCTGATACATACTCCACAGCACTTGGTGTATCTTCTGTAGCGTCTGGTAGAGCGGCTAATGCAATCGGTCTTTCCAAAGCGACAGGATTTGCATCTAATGCCATTGGTTTCATTGCAGAGGCTTCTGGTAAAAACGCTACTGCCATAGGTAATACAGCGAAAGCACTTAATGAAAACTCCATTGCTATTGGTACAAGTGCGAAGGCTGCAACAGATAACAGCATTGCACTCGGTGCTAAGTCTGTTACTGACACAGCTGTATCTACTGGTTCCGGTGTTATCGGCGGCAGCACATATAGTTTTGCAGGTGGAACAGCTGTTGGTACATTGAGTATTGGTGATAGTGGTGCAGAACGTACCATTACAAATGTAGCAGCAGGTCGTGTATCTGCTACATCTACTGATGCAGTCAATGGCTCTCAATTACATGCTATTAAAGATGTAGTAGATAATCATGAAAACCGTATCACTACTATAGAAGGTGATATTAATACGTTAAATAATCGCATTATTAATGGTGGAGCGAATAGTTTGAATGAAGCTAAAGCGTATACGGATCAACAAGTATCTAGCGTAGCGGCGGCTTCTGCAGCACTTGCTGGCTTGCATCCATTAGATTTCGATAAACATGATAAATGGTCCTACTCTGTTGGCTTTGGTAATTATAAAAATGCTAATGCAGCAGCTTTAGGTGCCTTCTACCGCCCTAATAAAAATACAATGTTTAATGCTGCTACTACCGTTGGTAATGGTCGTAACACTATCAGCTTAGGTGCTAATTTCAAATTTGGTAAAAGCTCCGAAGAGGTAACTACTGAAGATGCGGCACAACTCAAGAAAGATATGAAAGATCTATCTGAAAAGTATAATGAATTAGCACAAAAATATAATGAATTGGCAGCTAAATTAGAATCTAAATAAATTAGAACCTAAATAAGAATCCAAATAGTGTGATTAATACCCCTACAAGACGTATCTTGTAGGGGTATTTTTTTCTATTAAATATGAAAGTACAGTGTCTTTATAATATGTATTTCTTTTAAATGTAAAAGTGCGGTGCTTTTATTATAAGTATTCCTTAATAATGATATAATTAAGATACATATTCAGTTACATATTTCAGGTAAGCGATGGTATATAGTGGAGAGTGTATATGAGCTTTTACAATTGGATTCAAGAAAAATTATTCGACAATTACGAAGAGTGGCATATGAAGAGCCCTGATTATAATCGGAACGGTTTTAACATAGTAGGTATAGATAATACCTTACAGGCTATGCATGACGGATTTTTTATGTATATAGAATTATACCCACCTTATGCTATCGATGGCTGTACAGCCATGAAAGCACGTGTAGGAAAAACACCGGATGCAGTAGATATATTCTTAGATATTAATGATAAAACCTATCGTATGGCAGATGTAAGTTATCCTGATGCGGTACAGATGATGCGGGCTTTTGTGAAAAAACGCAGAGTACCTGATTGTAGTTTGTGTGTAGAAGTAGCGTATCTAGATATAGAGCAGATGAAATCGATATTTACAGAGCTGGCAACGCTATTGCTAGGCAATGCTAAACAAGCTAACTCTTTTATGACTAAGGCAAAGTTAAACTCCATGGAAGACTTAGAAGATAGCTGGTGGAACCTCTATGAGAAACTACAGTCTAAAGGTCGCGCTGTAGAGCTATCTTTAAAAATTGAATTAGAGGATTTTCTTTATCATGTGCAGAAGTTAATACGTAACAAGTCTTTAGATACTAGCGAAAATCTGACTATTGATAGAGCAGGATTAGATGAAGAACAATGTATTATGGACTGGTGTGCACATATTAATGCCACATGGAAAACGCATAAGTTAGTAGATATGGACATAGGCACAGATACCTTTGTGCTTATGGTGCTTTCAAATGAGGAATTCGAAGTAGCCCAAGAGCTAGCGAAAGAATTATTACATAGAATTGATGTAGCTGAACGCTCATGATATAACAGAAATTATGATGAGCAGCGTGATTATAATGTAGGAGAGAGTCATATGAGTATTGTACGTCTACCAGAATATGAAGCCGAGTTTGAACCGGAAGTATTTGAAATTTATGCATTACCGCGTAGTGATGCAAATGGCGCTAGCCCTTATTTAGAAAAGTACCATAGACCACTGGTGTCTACCGATGCTATCCTAGATACTCGAACTGGCGTGCTTGACCGTAGCGAAGGCATTTTGACGTGGATTATTGAGGGCCTTGATGATAGATGGGGTTATTCTTTTGAGCCGCATGGTGTCTATAAATTATTAGTTAAGAAAGCTAAGCCCTTAGAGGATTTAGGCTATATGCGTCCCTCTTGGAATAATCGCTATTATGTGCTCGAGGTGTTAGAGGAACATGCTAAACATAGCGAGTTAGAGGCGTTGTCAGCTTATTTGAAAACCCCTAAATACCTTCATACTGACAGGGGTGATTTTCTGTTAAATCGAGAGTATCAATATTACACAGCGAGAATTGATGATTATGCATTCACCCTTGATGTAGACGAGGGCTCTGATGAAAGCTGTACCGTAGCATTGGCTGCTTTCAATAAAATCGATAATTTCAAAGAATTTGAACTACGAATTAGTGCATATATTAGTGAAACATTGCTAGATCTTGCTAATTATTGGCTAGACAACGACGACCAAGATCCGATTACGGCGGACGTATTTGCCAAGCGTATTACTATGGGCGAATTGGCGTTCCGCAATGATGGCTCCATAGAGGTTTATTATGACGATGATGATATTTTCTGGGGACACTGCATCATAGCTAATATTGATGCGGATGGGAAACCTGTTCAGGCGGATATTGCAGGATGATGAACTAGCGGAGGGTGACGAACTAGTGGAGTCTCATAATGATAAAATCTGAATTAATGACATTATGGAATGTTGAAAGCTGGACTGTAGAACCGTATGGGGTTTACTTTGTATCTCGCCGATTGGGCACTAATTGTTTAGAGAATGTAGGACAAGCCTTTCAAAACCTCAATATTAGTTGCACCGATTATACTGAGGCTGAGGTGCTTTCACTACCAAAGTGGGAACAATTATATGTTCAATTAGATAAATTAGACCAATTAGCACAGGAAATCATACAAAAGGAAATACCGCAAGAAGAGTCTGTTGTGCTAACACTAACGGATATAATGTTAGATAAATCAGGTTGTTACGACGCATTTGCACTAGGTTATGATATAGGTGAATCCCCAGCAGGACATCTATATGTTTTGGTTTCTTTTGATGAAAACTTTACGGCTCAACAAGATGTGATTTATGAACCCTTATAGAGTTGTATTAAAGTGGTGACACGGGTGTTGTAGACTGCCTAAAAATAAGTGATACATAGGAGAGAGACTATGGAAAATCTGTATAAAGAATTAAGAAGCTTTTTTGCTAATGATATGGATCTAAATGATTTATTTGATTCCGAAGCTATCAGCTGGATTGACTGGCGCGAGTATGACGAAGATGTGGTGAACTATTTCAATGATATGATGGATGAGCCTATCGATATTAAAACGGTTAGTAATGGCAAGGCTTATGGTGACGATATTGTATTGAAGAATGGCAACAAAGAGCTGCAAATTCCTTATGGCGATGCACAAGATCGAGATGTGACCATCAAATATTTCAATGACTTTGTTAAGCCTGATTATGAGGTGCGTTGGTTTGCTGAAAGCCTTGGAAACGATACGCTTGGCTTTACCGTGCTTTCAGGGGCAGAATGGGCCAAATTAGACGATGAATTTGGGGCGGATACGGTTCGCTATTATTTTGAACCTATCGATTTTGAAAGCGACATGTTTAATCTCGGCATGGATGAAGTCTTTGCGTTGCTTGCGTTACGAGAAAATAGTGAAGGCGTTAATACTCAATTTAGTACACAATTAGACTGGATTAGGATTATAAATAAAGAAAAGACCTTGGCTGAACAAAAAGAGAACGGACAAATTGACTTGAAACAATACATGGTCGCTAAAAAAGAACTACAACAGATTAAGGATGACTTTGTAGCAACCCATGGCGAGATGGAATAAGAGCTGTTGTCCTAAAGGAGATTCATATGGCTATTGACGGTGTGAAAATCATAGATAGTGATGATGGCCATGATATTTATAATGCCATTGTTGAGCAGTATAAGGATGGTGTCAGTATTGATACGATTATCTGTGAAATCTTAAGTGAGGAACAAAATTTTTGTACTGATGAGTTTTACACAGAAATTTATTGGACTGCGGTGGCCTATTCGTTGTGGAAGATAGGGCATCTAACAGCTGACATTAAACAGAAAGCCTTAGATATAATCGCTCAGAGCCCACATGAGTTTTGGCTAGAAATCGATGATAAGGCCCCTAAACAGCGCCAAAAGGTATTAGATAAGTTAGCCGTACAGCTACAAAGTGAAAATCCGAAGCCGCTTAAGGTTCGTAAATCTAAAACAAAGAGAGAACCTCATTTTAAGGTGGGCGATGTATTAGCTGTTAAGTTTGAAAACGAGTATGGTGCTATATTTGTCTCTGACGTAGATCAGTCACCGCGGAAAATCGAATATCATTTAGCCTGTACGCGGCTTTTACAAGAAGAAAAACCAACAATGGAAGAGTTTCTAAACAGCAAAATCGCATGCCGGAAAGATAATACAAATCTTGCTATCGATACAGACTGTTGGTTCAATCATAAGGACTTAGGCTTGTTGCTAGATAACTTAGAAATCATTGGGGCGGTCGAACTCTATCCGTGTAAACTATGGAAACTAGCACCAACAGGTACGTTGGAAGATATCTATGAGGAGATTACAGATAACCCTAGAATAGGAAAATTACGTCTCATAGATACTTATGAATTGGTGAAAGACATTGCTCACCAATAATTGTTGCGTCAATAAAAGGGAGTAGATGCGATGGATGTAGCCACTCAAACATATATAGAAACCGTTCAAGTTAGTGATATACCGTGGCATCGGTTAACGACCACCTACGGACGTGCCACAGATTTCCCTGAGGCGCTTGATGTGTTGTGGAACATGGAAAGCATTGAAACTGTTGATGCGGCTGGTGAGGCGTTAGAACTCAATATTGAGCATCAATCAACGTTGTGGCATGCGACACCATTCGCGATGATTTTCTTGCTTCGTATTTTTAAGAAAGCTCAAGAAGCGAGCGCTCATAATGCGGTAGCGCAGTATTTAGCAGAACAATTGGTTGAGTTGTTTACTGTGATTGCTGAGTGCATTCGAGATGGTCTTATGCTAGAGCATGCAGATCCATTGCCGAACTTTGAGGATATGCTCAACGAAGAATACCTTTGGTCTGAAGAATATGATGAAGACGAAGACGTTCTTAGATTTGAGGAAGATGACGTATTCCCTGATGATTTATTCTTTAGCTTTTATTATTACTCCCTGCAAATACTTTTGTTAGCTATTCCGCTATTAGATACATCTGATGAAGGAGAGGCTAAATTGCTAGGATTAATTTCTGCTAATAGGAGCGTGTAAGATGGACTATTTAGATATATTGCGAAATGATGCCAAGTTAGCTGAAGATTTTGATACGCTATTCGATTTTCGTTTGCTAGATGCGTTGGAGGAACGTGATACTGCTGAAGGTCGCTGCACATTCTCTTTGCTGGGTATGGCATTTGCTGTAGATGGTGCTGGCGGTGAATATCATCTATTGGAGGATGGATCCATAGGTTATTGGAGTAGCGAGGGTGCTGCGGGCCGTTTGGCTGAAAGTATGGATGATTTGTTTCATTTGATCGTTTTTAGTATTTGTTGGCATGATTACTGTGACTCAAGTAAGTATTCTAATGTGGCAACACTTGAAGAATATGGTCAGAATAAGCAGTTGGATATTATCTCTTATTCGCCGATGGAACTTTGGGAACCCATTGTGAAAGCTTTGCATATGCCCATAGACATGAAACTTTCACCTATTTTACAGAAATTCTATGATGTGGCGTATCGTGAACCTGTATATACTTGCTATTTTCATGAAGATGATGGGAGCATTACGGAATCAGAACATCTATTTTTCTAGTGTGTAGAAGGATTTGTGAAAGGATTTAATTATGGGACTTATTGCAAATTATAGCTGTTTAAGCGATGTAAATTTAAAAGAGCTTAAGGCCATGGGCTCAGAAGAAGAGGAAATTCTTGAAAGTGTTGAAGAGTGGAATGACGACGATGAGTTATTGCTTGATATCGACAAGATGTGGGATGTCCTTCATTTCGTGCTTACTGGTGTGAGTACTGATCATAAAGACGATAAAAATCCTCTTAGCCAAGCGGTACTAGGCGTAATGGCTGTTGAGGATATATCAGACTATGTAGCATATACAGAACACAATCATTTAGCCAATATCGTGGCAGCTCTAGATCAATTTGATATTGAAAGTGCACTCGAATCTTTTGATATGAAAGCCTGCAAAGAAGCAGAATTATATCCAAATATCTGGGACTATGAAGAGGAAGAGGAAGAAATTAAAGATGAACTTCTTCATGATTTCGAGCAAATGAAACGATTCTATAAACAAGTGCTCGAAGCTAACGGGCATGTGCTTGTATCGATTTGCTAAGGTCGTTAAAATTTGTTGGCTATGGATCTAGTTATAGATAAACTGATTATGGGACTGGCGAAGAAGAGGAATTGTAACATGGCAGTGTTAACAGAAAAGCAAATTAAATATGGATTTGACTACTATCATAAGGATGACGCACGGCCTAAATCTGTTGTAGAGGTCTCTGAATATGATGGTGAAGACAAGCTGATGATTAACTGCACACAGTTAGAAGAGTCTTATTCTGCTAAATCTAAGAAGCGAATTTGGATGGAGTGGTGTGATTTCCTAGTAAATAATCCAGATACTTTTACAGAGCTCATGTTTTGTACAAGAATGCCACAGGAGTTATTTGATGCGGTGTGTGCCCAACGGAGACTCAAAAAATTACATATAAAATGGGGCGTTTATCCAGATATTTCAAAATTAGAGAACTTACAAGAACTAGAATATCTACACATTGGGTCCGGAAGAAGTGTATCGAGCTTAGAGCCTATTTCAAGATTAGTAAATTTAGTAGCTCTGTCGATTGAAAACTTTCAACAAATTGATGATTATGCGCCATTAGCTAATCTAAAACATCTTGAAAGTCTTGCCTTAGAAGGTGACTTCGCCGCTCCTAAAATTCTTAAGGTTGAATCCTTAGAATTTTTACGCCATATGAAACAGTTGCGCTTTTTTAGCTTTTTAACGGCAAAGGTGATAGATAAAGACTACTCTCCCATTTTAGAACTTAATAATCTAGAACATCTTACGTTAAAATCTTGTAAAGAGGTTAAGCAGTTGTATCCTCAATTCGTTAAACTACCAAAATTAAAATATGGCACAGTTTTAGAACGACCAGAATTATATGAGAAATAAGGCTTGAGATATAAGTCATGAGCTATAACTTATAAGACATAAAAGGAAGTAATCATAATGGATAAAGCGCGTAAAAAGGAATTATTAAAAGCTTATGCAGACGAGCAAAGGCAATCGTTTAAAGATAGTTTACCTATGGATGAAGAGTTATTTTGGCAATTATTTGATTATGTAGACGAGAAATTAGAGACAAATGACGGTTGCGATCATAGTCTGACTTTCACAAGAGAGTTTTTAGAAAAACAAAAGGTAGATGTTGAAAGTGTACTAGACTGGATTATCAACGAAGGTGGCGGTTGTGATTGCGAGGTTCTCTACAATGTAGAGGAACGTTTTGAAGAGTACTGTTAATAGTATTTTCTATAGTTAATTCCTTGTATTTGCAAGTGTTACCATAAAGGTTTATAGTATAGGCATGTGATGTAATTATTCACATGCTTATTTTCTTTTATAAGGAGGACGCTATGCAACACGTTCAAACCCGCAGTACTACATCCGCGTTAGTACTCACAGCCGTATTGATTGCCCTCGCTACATTGCTTACAATGTATACGAAAATTCCAGTGCCTGGCATACGCGGCTATTTCAATGTTGGAGATGTCGTTATCATGACATCCGCTTTATTATTAGGTCGAAAATATGGTGCCTATATCGGTGCTATTGGACCAGCGCTAGCTGATTTATTCCTCGGCTACGCAATCTTTGTACCTATTACCTTCGTGGTGAAAGGCATTGAAGGCTATCTTGTCGGTACTGTCTATAACAATAAGACAACTACCTCTGCCTTGGTAGCAACTATCGTAGGCGGTATTATCATCGTAGCTGGCTACTTTATCGCCGAATACTTTGTATTCGACCCAGGCGTAGCCATTGCCGGTATTTTAACTAATACCATTCAAGCTGTTATGAGTGTAATCATTAGTATGATTCTCTATGCAATCTTGCGTAAACGCCTGGGGTAGTAAATTGACAGTCTTTAGAATTTAGACTATACTATAAGTACAAAAGAGCCAGTTAACGTGTTCTAGGCGTTAGGCTCATCAAAGAATAAGGAATTTGATAAACCTAACGTGTCTAAGTATTGCAGTACTTAGTCTTAAACGTTAGGTTTATTTTTTTGCTTAATTTACATTAATATTTTTTTGTTGAGTAAAACATTAGTTCGATATATAATGTAATTAAGATAGTCAACGAGGTTGGGTCGCCCTTTTCTTTGAAGGGGGTGAAGCCTATGAGTGCCTATGAAATCATTATGATTATCCTTGGGATTTTAACTGTTGTTATTTCCTTTGGAGCATTGATAGTGCTGATTTGTCGTAATAACGACAAATAGCCCTTCGTTACCAACTGGTAGCTGAAAACGAAAGGCCATTTCTGCATGTTTTATAATGTTTTGGGATGAGCCTGACGGAACTACTCGTCGACTATCTCTTTATTACATTATAAAGGGGTTGACATATATAGTCAATTCGAACTAGAGATGTAAATTGACAGTCTCTAGAATATATCTTAATAGAAATTATTGTGTTGTGTGTTATGATTGGTGAACGTTTATGCTTAGAGTTATATGTTTATTTTTATTGTTAGTTGTTTTAAGTCCTTTACATGTTTTTGCAGATGATATGGAACCAGATAACAATGAGCTTTTTTCATTTTTGGGTAAAATAGAAGAACAGAAATTCATTCCAGTTGAGGTAATGAAAAAGATGGGTGTTAGTGGACCGTATAGGGTTCCATTGACTATTACTACAGATGCTCAAGGAAATGTTATTTCTGTTGAATTAACGCCTAATCAGGACCTATCTGATGACACGGTTTATTTGGAATTAGTTCAGGTTGCTAAAAATATAGTATGGAATGTAGGTAATATTGGTGTCGAGAAAGCGACAACTGTATTGGTATCTTTTGAATTCAGTTTACAATAGTGTTGTGAATAATTAAATGAATCATCGAAGCCTCATCTATAAGGCTTTCATAGTCATACGTATAATATGGTATAATACTTTCATTATGTAGTGAAAAAAGGAGATCTAAATGGCAAATTTACCTAACTGCCCTAAGTGCGGCGATGAATACACATACGAAGACGGTCATATGTTTATCTGCCCTATGTGTGGCAATGAATGGACAGCGGCTGACGCACAAGCTGCAGCTGAAGCAGGTATCATTCGCGATGCTAACGGCAATGAACTAGCTGATGGCGATACCGTTGTTGTTGTAAAAGACCTCAAAGTAAAAGGCGCTGGCGTATTGAAACAAGGTACGCGTGTTAAAAACATTCGCCTCATCATTGGTGCTAGTGATGGCCATGATATCGATTGCAAAATCGATGGTTTTGGTGCGATGGCATTGAAATCTGAAATGGTTAAGAAAATCTAATCATGGAATCCCTACCGATAGAACGTCGGTAGGGATTTTTTCGTGGTATAATCAAGGTATAATGTGTTACGTAAATTTGTATAATTTTGAGGAGCAATTATGATATCTCAGGAGGAATTAAAGGCGTGTACGTATAATTTATTAAAGGAACGAGGCGTTACCGTTCAGGACATTGCAGATATTGTGATGATGATTCAACAACCATATATTCCTGATTTGACGATGGACGAGTGCGTAGAGAGTGTACAGGCAGTCCTTGAAAAACGAGAAACACAAAATGCCATTATTACGGGCATAGAATTGGATAGATTGGCGGAGCAGAAGAAATTATCTGAGCCACTACAAAGTATCATGACTCGTGATGAAGCGTTGTTTGGTATTGATGAAATCCTCGCTTTATCCATTGTGAATTTATACGGATCTATTGGATTTACGAACTATGGTTATATTGATAAGGTAAAACCGGGCATTGTTAAAAATTTAGATAGTCAAGTTGATAGTCACTGCAATACGTTTCTTGATGATTTAGTTGGTGCCGTGGCGGCCGCTGCAGCAGGTCGCATTGCCCATAATACGCCGAATCGGGTACACCATGTCGTTGTGGAGGGATAGAACATGAACGTTTTAGTCGTAATTGATATGCAACATGATTTTGTGGATGGCTCTCTTGGTTCTCCAGAGGCTCAGGCCATCGTGGATAATGTACGTCAAAAAATTGCATCCTTTGATGGACCAGTTATTTTTACACGAGATACTCACGATACTAATTATCTTGAAAGCCAAGAAGGTCAGCATTTGCCAGTTGTGCATTGTGTGAAAGATACGATTGGTTGGCAAATTATGGATGATTTAGTTGAAGCAGCAGAAGAACGTAATACCATCTATCCTCATATGATTATAGATAAACCGAATTTTGGTTCCTTTGAATTGGTAACGCGACTACAAGGTATGCATACAGTAGAACCAATTGAATCCATAACCGTAGTAGGCCTTTGTACAGATATTTGCGTTGTAGCTAATGCGTTGCTATTAAAAACTGGATTACCAGAGGTTCCAATTCATGTAGATTCAAAGTGCTGTGCTGGAGTTACACCAGAGTCTCATGAAGCAGCATTGGCTACGATGAAAATGTGTCAGTGCATTATTGATTAATAAAAAATTTCCTTTCCATTGCCATTAAAGGGTGTCGATCATATACTATCGATACCCTTTTTCTTGTGTACAAAGCAAAATGGTTTTATTCAATAGGCGGGGAATATATTGACGATTCTCTATATAGATAGTACAATATATAGAGAATGATAATTCGTATCAATTAAAACCATAACATGAATATGTTGCTTGTTGATGAGCATGTATTTGGATGTAATTAATTGATTCTATAATACCGATGCAGGTGCATCGAATCGCTTTCACTAGAACGATACGTACTGATACATATCGTTCCATGCCCTAAATTTAAGGAGGACTATTATGAAACCTTTCGAACTCGCACCATTACCGTATGCTTACGATTATCTTGAACCTGTTATCGACGCAGAAACAATGAAATTGCATCATGACAAGCATCATCAAGCGTATGTTAATAATTTGAATGCTGCTATCGCGAAATACCCTGATTTAGCTTATGGCTGTGTAGACTGCATCCTCGGCGACATCGCTAATGTGCCAGAGGACATCCGCCAAGCGGTTATCAACAACGGTGGCGGTCATAAAAACCACATTATGTTTTGGGATATCATGACGAAACCAGATACGTCTAAATTGGAAGGCCCTTTGAAGGACGCTATCGATGCTGATTTAGGTGGCTATGATGCCTTTGTTGAAAGTTTCTCCCAAGCGGCGGCAACACGTTTTGGTTCCGGTTGGGCTTGGCTAGTAGTTAATAAGGACGGCAAACTAGAAGTAACATCTACGGCTAACCAAGATAACCCTCTTTTGGAAGGTAAAACGGCTATTCTTTGCTTAGACGTGTGGGAACATGCATATTATTTGCACTACCAAAACCGTCGCCCAGACTATATCAAGGAATTCTTCCGCGTTATTAACTGGGATAAAGTATCTGAAAACTACGAAAAAGCATTGAAACCTCATCATCAATAAGATAGCTTTAAATCCTCTCAAAACTAGATATATGTTAATAGATAACGGATAGTTGATATATTCTCCTCCATATTTGACTGGGGATGTATTATCTATCCGTTATTTATATATAAAAATTTTGATATTTTTAGAAAGAACTTTCAAAAGTATAGCCATGGATACAGATTTTCTAATCGATATCGTTTATCATAGTGTCATAGGTTATGAATATAGACCTGTTAAATAATAGTACAACAGCCTTATATACGCATCGTATAGGGTTATAATTAGTATATGATAGAAATTTTTGACACGAGGGGATCAAAATGGAAAAGAAATTAGATTTGTCCAAATCTGTATATGATTTGGTAAAAGAATATCCTGAAGTAACTGAGATTATGAAAAGCTTAGGGTTCAGTGAAATCACTAACAAAGTGATGTTAAACTCTGTTGGTAAAATCATGACCATTCCTAAAGGGGCTAAGATGAAAGGCGTATCTATGATTGATATCGTAGGTGCTTTTATGAAAGCTGGTTTTACCTTAGAAGGTGAAATGCCAAACCTACATGGTGATGAAGCAACATCTGCTGAGAATGCTCCTGTAGAAGCTGCTACGACTCAAGTAGAGGCATCTAATACCACCCAAAATGCAGAAGCTACCGTAGAGGATACTGTACCAGATAGTGAACGGGTAGAGCAATTAAAGGGATTCTTAAAACGTTTAGGAACAGGTGAATCACTTGGTGCTGTTCGTGAAGACTTTGCGAGCCAATTCAAACATGTTGAGGCTAGTGAAATCATGAAAGCTGAACAAGGTCTTATGCGTGAAGGTACACCTCTAGAAGAGGTACAACAATTATGTGACCTTCACTCTGCGTTGTTCCATGGTTCCACCATTCATGAACAAATGGATGCAGAACATGCTAAGGTAGAAGCGGTTCTAGAAGCACAAGAAAAGAGCAAGAGCGTTGTGGCTTTGGTAGAGACTGTAGGTCATCCATTAAACCAATTAACAGAAGAAAATAAAGCGCTTAACGATTTAATTGAAGAACTTCGTCCTAAGGTAGCCGATAAAACGGCAACCATTGATGATGTAAATAGAGTGCGTCAACTATCTGTTCACTATGCTAAAAAAGGCGATTTATTATATCCAAAATTAAAGGTGGATTATGCGATTGGTGGTCCGTCCATGGTTATGTGGACTGTTGATGGCGATATTCGCGACCAATTAGGTGATTTAGCAAAATCTAGCCAAAGTGTAGATGATTGGTATAGACGTTTTGATGAGCTTCTTACACGTGCTCAAGAAATGATCTACAAAGAACAAAATATCTTGTTCCCAATCTGTGCAGAAAACTTCAGCAAAGAAGATTGGTATCAAATTTACAAAGATACAGCGCAGTATGAAGACATCTTTGGGGTAACACGCATTGCTTGGCCAGAAGCTGATGCCGCATTAGCTGCGCAAACTACAAAACCAAGTGATGATAATAATGCTATCGGTTTAATTGGTGGTACTTTAACTGTAGACCAACTAGATGCTATGCTCAATACAATGCCAATGGAGGTAACCTTCGTTGACCATGAAGATATTAACCGTTACTTCAACGATGGTGAAAAGGTATTCAAACGTCCTACTACAGCAATTGGCCGGGACGTGTATTCCTGTCATCCGCCAAAGGTAGAACCAATTGTACGCGGTATCATTGATTCTTTCCGCAAAGGTGACCGCGATAATGTGGCAGTATGGCTTGAAAAACAAGGCCGTCCATTCTATGTAAACTACATGGCTGTACGCGACCAAAATAATAACTATATTGGTACATTAGAACTCGTACAAGACATGCAATTTGCAAAGGATCATTTCGCTAGATCTAAATAAGAAAATTATATAATCTGACCATATACAAAAAAGCTGCTCTAGAACTGATACTAGAGCTGCTTTTTATATGGGGAGTAGATTTTTTATAGATTGCATAGGGCTAAGGTTGTATATGCTCAATAATGCTATGTGTAGCTACCTTAATATTGGTTAAACTTGTTGCTAAGTTTAGGCGCACAAAGGTGGCGTAGTTTTCGCCTCCAAACCATTCGCCAAAGCTAGGTGCGATGCGGCATTGGTTTTCGAATAGGTCATGCATATCTTCGGCTTTTACATAAGCGCTAAAGTCAATCCATGCTAAATAGGTGCCATTCATAGGGCTGATGCGAATTTGTGGTAATGCCGTACCAAGCTCTCGGCATAGGTATTCATAGTTTTCACGAATGACAGCTAGTACATCTGTTAGCCATGCTTCCGCCTCTGGGTGGGTATATGCCGCAGTGATAGCCGTTTCTGCGATAACATCTGCATCCGTGTGGTACACTTGCGCTTTGTAGGCGGTGTATTGATTTTGTAAAGCCTCATTTGGAATTATCACTTCGGCTTGGTGTAGACTGGCCATGTTAAATGATTTTGACACAGATGACATGGTTATCATATGGTCTGCATAATGACCGTTGGATACGGATAGTGCGGACGTAAACGGTGTGGAACCGGTAATAAGGTCTTGATGAATTTCATCACTTATGATGAGCACATTGTGTTGCTTACAGATACTAAATAATCGGTCCATTTCTTCTTCGGTCCATACGTGGCCCACGGGGTTATGCGGATTGCAGTGGATGAACACCTTCACACCGTTTTGACTAATGGCGGACTCGAATGCATCATAATCGATAGTATATTTATTGCTCAAAGTGCGATGTAGTGGCACTGCAACGATGCGTCTGTATGCATCATTGGCGCGGGCATCGAAGGCTCCGTACACGGGCGTAAGGACTGCAATGGCATCGTTTGCTTTGGTGAAAGCCCCAATACACCACATAATACCAGTAATAACATTGGGAGCGCTGGTGAGCCAGTCTTTAGAAAGTATACAGTTGTGGCGCCGCTTATACCAATCTATGACTGCTTCAAGATACTTGGGATTTGTCATGGTATAGCCTAAAGGGTTAGCTTTCACATAGTTACAAATAGCCTCTTGAATGCACTGAGGTGTCATAAAGTCCATATCGGCCACCCATAGTGGTAATAGATCGGTGCGGCTGAATTTTAAATGTTCACCGTCCCATTTGCGGGAATGAGAACCGCGGCGATGGATATAATAGGTTTCGGTAAATTCTCTTGTGTTCATGGTAATACCTCATTTGTTGTATTGTATGTATGTATTATAGCAATAAACGTATATAAAATAAGCATATTGTAGCTCAGCTTCTTGACGGAGTTCGCTTTCACAATTTAAAATGTACTATAGAATAGTGTGTGTCTCACCAGTGACCACACTCGTATCGAATGGTTACAAATGATAAATTCTTGGCCGTATATAGTGGGCGATGTTCATATGTGAGTTTGCTTCATCGAACTGTGCCGCTATATGGGAAGGCTAATATAAGTATAGTACTGGATCCTGTTAAGGAGGCATGTGCCATGAGTAATGAATTGAAACCCCTTCATTTTGATGCGGATTACACGATGGAGGAGGCGCTCGCTGAGGCGAAACGCTGTCTAAACTGTCCGAAACCTTTGTGCCGTATGGGTTGTCCTATTGAAAACGAAATTCCTCGTTTTATCCAAGCTATCGCGCACGGTAACTTTGGTTTAGCCAACGATATCTTGGCGGAACGTACAAA
Organism: Veillonella sp. T34266-5; assembly: GCF_002959815.1. NCBI lineage: Bacteria > Bacillati > Bacillota > Negativicutes > Veillonellales > Veillonellaceae > Veillonella > Veillonella sp. T34266-5. Next base: position 71,867 of record NZ_PPCZ01000004.1, on the reverse strand, counting down.
CTTGCCAGCTATCTGTGGTCGCGTGTGCCCTCGTGAAAATCAATGCGAAGGTAACTGCATCATGAATAAGGCTAAGAAACCGCCTATCAACATCGGCAAATTGGAACGTTTTGCTGCCGATTTTGAAAGCATCAATGAATTGCGCAAACCTAAGAAAATTAAACAAGATCTTGGCAAAGTAGCCGTTGTTGGTTCTGGCCCTGCGGGCTTATCCGTTGCAGGTGACGTAGCGAAACTAGGTTATGATGTAACTGTATTTGAAGGTCAATCCGAACCAGGTGGCGTATTATTATTCGGTATCCCAGAATTCCGTTTGTCCAAATCCGTTGTACGCCGTGAAATCGCTCGCCTTGAAGGTTTAGGTGTTAAATTCGTATGTAATACATTTATCGGTCAAGACAAATCCCTAGATGATTTATTCGCCGAAGGATTTGATACTATCTTCATCGGTACTGGTACGCATATTCCTCAAGAAGTGCGCATGGAAAACGATCAAATTACAGGCGTATTCCAAGCGATGTACCTCTTAACTAATGTACAACTTGTAGAGAATGGTGAGCTTGAAGAAAAAGCGATTCCTGTGAAAAAAGGAGACCGCGTTGTTATCATCGGCGGTGGTAACGTAGCGATGGATGCGGCTCGTACATGTGTACGTTTAGGCTGTGAATCCGTTACCGTAGCCTATCGCCGTAGCCAAGAGCAAATGCCTGCATTATTATCCGAATACGAAGAAGCCCGTGCTGAAGGAGTTCAATTCCAATGGTTCGCTTCTCCAGTTGGCGTAGAAGGTACAGACAAGGTAGAAGGCTTCAAATACGAAGTGATGGCCCTTAACGACGATGGTGCTGGTATCCATGGTACAGGTAAATACCAAGTTATGCCTGTAGATAAAATCATCATCGCTGCTGGTCATAAACCTAATGCACGCCTCGTTGGTGAAGGCAATAACCTCCGTGTTGATGAAAAAGGTTATATTCTTACATCCGAAGAACCATACGGCATGACAAGCCGTGAAGGCGTATTCGCCGGCGGTGACGTAGTGCATAAACCAGCTACTGTAGTACTCGCTATGCGCGAAGCTAAAAAAGCTGTTGATGGCATGGTTAAATACATGGAAATCAAACGTGCTATGGCCATTGCAGAAGAGCATAAATAAGAATTTTATGTACAAGAATATACATGTATGTGTATTTAAGCATAATTTTATAACATAATATGAATAAAAATCCCTTGCGATATGAATATACCGCAAGGGATTTTCTATTATATGTCATCATAAATCAAGTTAGTATGGCCCCTCTTAGTTGGTTGTCGTATTGTGGAGGCAAAGAGTTGCTATTAAGGGATAGTATAGAAAGTGAGGTTTCTATGACGTATGATATCGTATGTAGTGAAACACAGTCAGAAAAGGCTATCCAACACTTAGGCGTTCTCATTCTCTTATGGCGCCGCCACTATCACATAACTCAACAAGAGTTAGCCAAACGGACCGGATTGTTACAGTCCTATATTAGTGGACTGGAAAAGGGGAATATAGACCCCCGTATATCTACACTGTGTAGGATAGTCAATGGCTTTGATAATATGCCTTTAGATACATTTTTTGGAGGCCCTGACTTAGGCTTTATCGACTTGCATGGCATAGAACATCGACATATAGAATTTCATTAAAACCCTAAATCCTCGTTGATGATAATGATCTCCATAGTTTGCATGTTGCGCATTTTCTTGTAGTAAATGGTTAAGGCATTGCAAATTCTGTCCGGAGAACCACAGTCGTAACATTTTTCTTCTAATTTGGCACAAGGGTTGAGAGAGCTTTTCTTATTCTTTTTGCTATTTAGTGGGGCTGCTACATTGCGTGCTCGATAGATGGCCGAGGCTAAGTCTGGTGTAATTTTATTGCGACCTAGTACAAAGAATACCTCTTGCGATCCGAATAGGGACGCCGCTACACGGTTGCCAGTGCCATCGATATTGACCATTTCACCTGTTTGCGCCAAGGCGTTAACAGAGGTTAAAAATACATCGCGGCCCATGGTGCGTAATGCGGTATCGCGGAAGCTTTCACCAGGAAGAGGACGCTGAATATCTGTTATGTCATCGTTGAACTCGGATAAGGCATCATGAACCTTGAGCTCTAATAAGGTGCGAGAATCGCCGATGGCTACTTGTTTATGTTGGATACGAGACTGTAAATAATCAACAGCCTCAGAGCCTGTTTCAAAATAATGGACTACAAATTTATTACGCTCTAAGGCTTTGATGGTTTTCTCTATATCGATGGGAGCATCATTGATTTGAGGATTGATAACTGCATTGATTGTTGTTTCTGTATTGGCCATGAGTCCTCCTAATAGTACATATAAACTAGTGAGGTAAACTAAATAGTGTTTTCGAAGTGCTGTAAGGTAAAGAGTATTTTCTAAGTAATACGGTATTTCTATTACTAGTATTGTACTGTTTTATGTGGTTGTTATTCAACATAAGGAAATCATGTTTTTAGGTAAAAGAATGATACTGTAGTATAGATCGTTTTTTATGTAAAATATTGGAATAGAATCCATATTTAAGTACTAAATAATAAAACTTTGGAATGAAATCCAACTTTGTGATAAAATTAACATAAAGTTGGAATGGAATCCAAAGTTATTGGGTAGTCGATATGATATCTGACAATACTAATAAGAGGGTTCCATCTATGAGAACGTACATAGATGAGGAGGCTCTTATGAAATTAATTCAGCGTCAAGGATATTTAGATTTTTTAAGGCGTAATCGAAATCGGCCTATTGTTAAGGTTGTCTCTGGTATACGTCGGTGTGGTAAGTCTACATTGTTTAGGCTATTTAAAGATGAGCTGTTATCGACAGGTGTTAAGCCTGAACAGATTATATCTATTAATTTTGAAGAATTAGAATATGAGCATTTACGCGATTACCATGCGCTGTATCAATATATTTTAGAACGCATGCAGCCTGATCAAATGAACTATATTTTTCTTGATGAAATTCAACATGTTGATCAGTTTCATCGCGTTGTAGATAGTTTGTTTGTAAAAGAGCATACAGATTTATATATTACGGGATCCAACGCATACTTTATGTCCTCTGATATTGCTACACTTTTGACTGGTCGATATGTGGAAATTCAGATGTTACCGTTGTCCTTTAGTGAGTTCTACCATAGTAAATACGATGGGAATCAGTATTCTTTAATTCCTGCCTATGAGTTCTATCTTCGTGAAAGCTCATTCCCTTATACTCAACAATTGGGGGGCGAAGATTTTGATATACAGGAATATCTACGAGGCCTATACAATACCTTGTTATTACATGATGTAGTGGCTCGCTTAAAGATTAATGATGTTACCATCTTACAAGACATTGTACGATATATCATGTCAAATATAGGTAGCTTGCTTTCACCAAATAAAATTGCCAATTCTCTCGTTAGTGCCGGTCGAAAAATTGATAATAAAACGGTAGAACGATATTTACAAGGATTGCAAGATAGCCTATTGCTATATAAGGTAAATCGTTATGATGTGCGTGGCAAAGAATTATTGCGTATTAATGCAAAGTACTACAGTGTGGATGTAACATTACGTAATCTATTAGTTGGCAACGCGAGTCGTGACACAGGACATATTTTAGAGAATATCGTTTTTCTTGAACTTATTCGTCGTGGTTACACAGTATATGTAGGACAATTAGCTAAGGGCGAAATCGATTTTGTTGCACAAAAAGCAGGTGTTACGGAATATTATCAAGTCAGCGAAACTGTGTTAGATCCTAATACACTACATCGTGAGCTCGCACCGCTTAAGGCTATACAAGACCAATATCCAAAGTTTTTGCTCACCTTAGATGAATTAAATAAAAATGCAAATTATGACGGAATTCAACAACGAAATGTTTTAGAATGGTTGTTAGAGAGCTATTAAATTGCTATAATAATAGTATTGATATGGCATAAGCCAATGTTAAGGAGGCAAAAATCGTGGATTTAATTCAAAAATTAAAAGACCAAGTAAAACCATTAGGTAAAAAAATCGTGTTGCCAGAATACAAAGATGAACGCGTATTGAAAGCAACTGAAATCATTTTGAAAGAAGGTTTCGTAACACCTGTACTCGTTGGTAACCCAGCTGAAATCGCAGAAGCTGCTAAAGCTGCTGGCGTATCCGTAGAAGGTGCTGAAATCATCGATCCAGCTAACTACGATCGTTACCAAGAAATGGTTGATACATTCGTAGAATTGCGCGCTAAAAAAGGTATGACTCCTGAAAAAGCTGACGCAACTATGAAAGGTGACTGCTTATTCTTCGGCGCTATGCTCGTTCGTCTTGGCGCAGTAGATGGTATGGTTGCTGGTTCCGGTTGCCCAACTGCAAACGTATTGCGCGCTGCATTACAAGTTGTTGGTACAAAACCAGGCCTTAAAACTGTATCTTCTTCCATGTTCATGTTCACAAGCAAAAAAGAATATGGCGATGACGGTATGCTCGTATTCTCCGACTGCGGCGTATTGCCTAACCCAACTAGCGAACAATTGGCTGATATCGCAGAATCCACTGTAGAAAAAGCTCGCAAAGTTGTTGGCATGGCTGACCCTCGCGTATCCATGTTATCCTTCTCCACAAAAGGTTCCGCTTCCACTCCAGAAGTAGACAAAGTGGTTGAAGCTGTTAATATCTTGAAAGAACGCAACGTTGACTTCAAATTCGACGGCGAATTACAATTGGACGCTTCCATCGTTCCTTCCGTAGCAGAAAAGAAAGCTCCTGGCTCCAACGTAGCTGGTAAAGCTAACATCTTGATCTTCCCTGATCTTCAAGCTGCTAACATTGGTTACAAATTGGTACAACGCTTCTCCGGCGCTGACGCTCTTGGCCCATTGATTCAAGGTTTGGCTAAACCAGTTCATGATCTTTCCCGTGGCTGCTCCGCTCAAGACGTTGTAGACGTTGCTGCTATCGCTGCTGTTGAAAGCATCTAATAGTTGCATAATTTCATATATAAACATATGTCGTATATGTTTTGATATGCTGAAAGCTGGCTCTATGAGCCAGCTTTTTTGTGTATTAATAGGTTTGTATAGTCTTTATCCCGTAGTCTTTATATTAGTTGATGGGTATTCTCAAATTTGTAGCTACTGCGACAGACAGGATTTACAATTTGGCTTATAGTATAGATATAATTTGAACGTATTGTAGTTACATCATTGGAGGTGTATCTTATGAGTGTAAATACTATCAATAAATCTATGACGGTCGCTGATGCAGTTAAGGTAAATCCAGAATTGATGGACGTGTTGGCGAAGGATGGTATCGACTTTTGCTGTGGTGGTGGATATCCATTAGTAGAGGCCATCGAGGCTAAAGGTAAAGATGTAGATGAATACATCGCTATGTTGAATACTGTTCAACGAGCACAAAAGTCCTCTCGCGCAGAGGTACTTAGCTATTCCAAAGAGCAATTAATTGATTACATCGTTCACAACTATCATCGAGAACAATTGGATATGATTGATGAAATTGATCAAGGCTTGGAAAAGCTCCTCAATGTACACTATGACCATCATGGGGCAGAGTTGACAGAAATCTATCAAACCTTCCTTCAATTGAAATCGGCCCTCGTGCCTCATTTTCGTCATGAAGAACATGTAGACTTTCCAGAATTTATAGCAGGTAAACCTGTAGATTTTGATGAACTTCGTGCTGAACACGAAGCCGCAGGTGTGCTCTTAGAATCCTTAAGTGAATTGACTAATCATTACACTGCACCAGCAGATGGTTGTGCTACCTATGTGTATGTGTTTAAAACAATGAAAACTTTAGAAGAGGGACTTCATGAACATATCTTTTTAGAAAACTCGGTTTTGTTTGAAATGCCGTAAGATGTAAATATGGAATTTGTATAAATAGATAGGAAAGGTGTATCATTACATTAAGAACATTTGATTTAATCAACATACAAATGTAGTTATATTCGAGACCATAAAAAGGAGAGAACCATGATTTCTGTATTCGACACAAACCCAGTTACATTTGAAGACAAAGATCGTACATTAACGATTAGTTATAATGGTGTGCTCTGTAAAGATGCAAATGGTACTGTTACGACTGATATTGATTTTGAAGACGTAAATGAGCTATATCTTACAAGATATTTGAATTCAAACAGTAATTATACGATTACGTTCAGAGACCATAATTGGAAAAATATAGAAGGTCAAGATTTAGATACAGACCGTAAGGAATCTAGTGCTGGTCACAATATCCGCGAAACAAAAGCGATTATTGCAGCATTTGCTCGCCATAAATTGACTGCGGACTTCCCTGCAAATTTAGACACCCTTCAATTGCCACTTGACTACTCCTACATGGGTAAACGAGAAATCACCATTAAAAATGGTGTTATCTCAAATGGTAAGGTTGATATTCCTATTAATGAAATTCGCCGCGTAGTATGTGCATCCAATGGTACGATTAGTAAACTGTTAGTATATAAAGAAGAAAAACCTAGCTCCTTCTTCAAAAAGATTTTCGATTCTTGTGATATGAAAATCACCTTGAACGCTATTACATTGCCATTATTAGAAGCCATCGTAACACGCAATACAGGTCATGGTATCGACTTCTCCCGTGGTAACGGCTTTGATCAAAAAGATTCCAACTATATTATTATTCGCTACCTTGACTCTGGGTTCTTCCTTGAAAAAGACGGTACAGTACCTACAGAATGGCAAAAAACTGCGGCTGAAACAACAGCTAAATTTAATTACGATGTAAATCAACTCATTTAGGCATAAACTTAATATATAAACAATAGCCTCTATGGATTCCTTGCTGGTGAAGGCATGTCCATAGAGGCTATTTTATAGCTTTAAATCTACTGTAGAGAGAGTTACGTTAGTTTTGTACCGCTGTAAAGCGTTGACGACCAAATTTGTGGTTGCTGATTTCGTCTACTAGAATTTGTGCGAATGTATCATAAGAGATATAAGGCTTGCCTTCTTTGTTTACGATAATATTTTCATTACCTAATATATAGTCATTAGATTCAGGACCTTCTGCATCTAAGATTGGTGGTGGGGTAAACATTGTCCAGTCTATATTGCTGAATTTACGCAAGATATCGTCAGATTTACCATGAGTTTTGGAACGAACTAGGAACTCTGGTGTATCATTTAGTTGAACTGTGTGATCTTCGTCTACATAGAGGCTACCTGCACCACCTATAGCGATGAGGCGTGTGTTTGTGTTAGACAATGCTTTTACAAGTAATAATGTCAAATCTGCTGGTAAATGATACATATCTGGTGTGAAAGCACTTGTAGCGTTTACTACTACATCAAATTGACTTAGTTCTTGTTTTGTTAATTGCAATGCGTCTTTTACGATGGTTGGAATTCCTTCAATCGCACCTTCACGGCGCACAACGCCTGTTACCTGATGACCTGCTTTGAGGGATTTTTCTACAATGCGACGACCGGCCTTGCCATTTGCACCGATTACTAAAATGTTCATGTTGTTTCTCCTTTTTATGTAAAGTGCCAAACAATTAATTCTAAGCTTGGTGGCCTATGGCCTAGGCAAAGTTGTTTAGAACTAATCATTTGCGTCTACTCTAACATATGATTGGTGAATATATGTTCATCTGATGACATCATTATATAGAGGTGCCATTATTTTGAACAGTAGAATGATTCAGGATAGGTACTATCAAAAGTGATAGAATTGTGATATTTACTGGGCTAAAAATTTTCAAAAAGTTTTGTACCCTAAAAAAAGATACTATAAAATACTTGAAATGGTAAAAATATGTGATAATATTTGAATTATATTAGAACGAAAAGGAGAATCACCATGGCAGAGCAACTTGTAAATGTTCATGATTTAGTGGGCCGCTGTCCGTATGCAACGAGCCAAAAGTTATTAGCCGGCAAATGGTCTTTATTAATCATGCACGAATTATCTGAAGGGCCGGTGCGCTTCCGTGAATTAGAACGCCGTTTATATCCAATTACGCAAGCCACTCTTACTAGAGCGCTTCGCCAAATGGAGGATGACGGTTTAGTTCATCGTGAGGTATACGGTACTATTCCGCCTAAGGTAGAATATAGCCTTACCGAAGTAGGTGCAGGATTTAAAACCGTTTTAGCATCCCTCGAACAATGGGGGAACCAATACATTGACTACATGAAAGCCGCTGGTCGCATCTAAGAAATGCCAGCGGCATTTCTTATCCCTGTTTCACCAAAATTGATTCGGATTCTTTATTATACCTAAATTCGGATAGAGCTTTATGTAGACGAACCTACTTCCTAAAAATCGACTTTGGCCCTGTCCCAGAGGGACAGACCCGGCCGGTGGAGATTTTTAGGGAGTAGGTTCGTCATCTTAAACGGACTAAGCCGAAATATGGTATAATAAAGAATACGAATGATATAAATTCTCAGTAGTGTAGAGGTATTGATAACGATGTTAGATGTAACATTTCTCGCACACAGTGGCTTCCTCGTAGATGATGGCAAGCGCTGCTATGTGTTTGATTATTATAAGGATCCAAACAATATTGTTTGGCAGTTGGCAAAGCGTGGTCGTGAATTGTGGTTTTTTATTAGTCACAGTCATGCAGATCATTTTAATCCGTCTATTACGGAATTTGATGGTCCTCAAACGCGTTATATTTGCCATCAAGATGTACCCTTAGAGGGTAAGGTAAGAAAGTGTATTACCATGAGACCTGGACAAGATGCGAACCTTGACGATGTAGGGATTCATATGTATGGCAGCACCGATGAAGGCGGTTCCTTCTATGTAAAGACAGATACTGCAAATATCGATTCTGATTCCATTTTCCATGCGGGTGACCTTAATTGGTGGCATTGGCTTGGCGATACGCCGGAGAATAATGCAGACGCAAAGCGCATGGCTTGGCGTGAATTTAAGGAATTAGAAGGCCTGTCCGCAGATGTGGCGATGTTCCCTGTAGATAATCGCTTAGAAGATGCCATGGAATGGGGTGCTATTGAATTCTTACGCCGCGTACAGGTGAAAAAGGCATTTATTCCTATGCATCTAAATGGTCCACTATGGACGCCATCTGTGTATTTTAAAGCTCTCTTTGGCGATGTTCCTGTGTGGGAGCCTCAAAAAGAAGGCGATGAATGCATATTTTAAGTGACCCACGCGGTCACTACGTTATATGGGGAGAGTCTATATACGTAATTGAGTAAGTTAGGATCAAGTGATGATGAAAACTAAACCAGTGGCAACCACACTGTTGATTGTCATGGCTATCATATTTTTAATTTCATACCCACATAGGCACGATGCACTTTGGGCGTTTATCATGCACGTTTCGGGGGCCGCTATGATTGGTGGCCTGGCGGATTGGTATGCAGTAACAGCGCTTTTTACAAAGCCCTTAGGTATTCCGTTCAAAACGGCTATCTTGCCACGTAGTAAAGAACGGTTAATACAGATTGGCAGGACCATGCTCAGCGAAGAATTGCTTCGGGTGCCACAAATGTATTATGCCATCAAACGGGAACGCGTTATGGTGCGTATTATCGAATATGGCATGAGTGACGTAGGGCAAAAACAGATACAAGAACTCTTATATGGCGTTGGCAATCAGGTACTATCCCATATGGATATTGAGCCGATGCGTAAGGAGATTAATAAGGCTGTTTATAAAGGTGTATCTAATTGGAAGGCCACACCTCTCGTTATTTTATTCGGTCGTTGCATGTTAGAACGCCATACAGCTAGCGTATTTTGGCTTTATTTTAATCGAACTTGTCAGCGTGTTATCGCGTCAAATCAGGTGTATCCATATTTGTATCGCGTCATGCTAGATATTATGAAAACCTATACTAAGGATTCATTTATGCGTGAATTAGCCATCGCCTTTGGCGGCGATGGGCTTTCACCTGAACGATTAGTTGATACGGTACAGAAAAAAGCAGTTCAATTCTTGCAAGATAACGAAGATATCGACTCGCCGTTGGGCCGCTATATATGGGGCCAGGCCATCAGATTTTTCAACAATTTGGAAACAAATGAGGAATGGCAGGCTTTCATCGAAGAACATAAGGACCAATGGGTTAAAATGGTCCTCGAAGAATGGGAAGGCAAGCTCATCGATGGGGATACGCTCGATTGGGTGCGCCTCATGGATATTGTGCTCGAACGATTTAATGTGCTCGGCAGTGAAGTACTTTTAAATCCTGAGAAACAAGCGCCGTTTGAACGATTCTTCTTGTTGCGCAGCATTCCGTGGCTTCAAAAATTGAATCCCCTTATCGATCGTGTGGTAGGCGAAGAACTATCTCGTTATTCACCGGATGAGATTACGCACATTATACGCGGTAAAATGTATTATGATTTACAAATGGTTCGTATCAATGGCTCGCTCGTAGGGGCTGTCCTCGGCGGGCTATTTTATGGCGTTACCCTCCTCATTAAGGGGGTGATTGGATGATACGATATATTAAATCTCTTACCTTGAAACAGCGGGCCAATGGTATCTTCGGCTTAATGGTCGTGCTCTATGGTTTTGTCTTTGTCGGACAGTTTTTCTATGATGATGAAAGCTGGTACCAGCCGCTTTATTGGGCGGTGCAATCGGCTCTTATCGGCAGTGTGGCAGACTGGTTTGCCGTGACTGCATTATTCCGTAAGCCTTTAGGGTTTCCGTATCATACGGCCTTGATTCCTCGCAATAAGGAACGCCTCATCAATGGTGTAATTAAGCTTGTAGAAACGAAGATGCTAACGCGAGATCGTTGCCAAGTGCTATTAGGAAAGGTGCAATTCGTACCTTTATTTGAAAAATTCCTACTATCTCCAGAGGGGCAACGGGCCGCACGCCTTGTCATTCATCAGGGATTACATTTGTTATGGAAATCTCAAACAACCGAAGAATGGTCACGATGGGGTGCTAAACGCATTCGTACGTTGCTAGAAAAACATTCCCTAGTACCGGTGTTAAAGCATGTCTTACTCGATTTATGTGAACATAATCGCTATGAAGGTATGGTGGTACAGGTTTTGAATGTCATTCAAGAACGTATTAACCATCCGGCTATGGTTACGTGGCTAACGGCTGTTGTTGCAGAGGAAGCACATAAGAAAAAACGAAAGGGCTTCCTTTCAGATTTCTTGATTTCCTTATCCGAGGCTACCGATGTTGTCAATTATCGCGAAATGGCAGAGGCTATTGTGACAGAGGCGTATGCCATGTTGGAAAACTGGAAACGTCCGAATAGCCCTGAGCGGACAGCATGGCTCCGTCAGTGGGTAGATCCGATTCGACACATTGAGGAAAACCATGTGGTCTGTGATGCTCTAGATGAGGCATGGGAGCGTTGGATACGAGAACAAGATTGGGAATCTATCATCGAGAATCATCTATGCCCATACGTTGAAGAGTTACTTGTTGAAGGTGATGAAAATGGTGAAACACCAGCCCAAGTGCTTGTGAATATCGCCCTTGAATTATGGCATGTATATGGTCAATCCGAAGATCTTCGAAATCGCATTGAAACAACTCTCCACGATATTGCACGGTATGTGCTAGAACAAGGGTATGATCTCATTGAAACCATTATACGCCAAGTATTGGGAGGCCTTAGCACAGATAAATTTATCTACTTTATTGAGTCCAAGGTAGAGGATGACCTCAGCTGGATTCGTATCAATGGTGCCATTGTAGGCGCCGTAGCAGGCCTTGTGGTATGGAGCTTCCTTGAGTACGTCTATGTACCATTATTAGCTTTACTCGGTTAAATGCCTTGTATAGGTTACAAGTAAATTACAGTATTTATATATACGAAAACACCCTTCTACATGACGAGTGGTTCTCATAGTTGAGACCTGTCATGTAGAAGGGTGTTTTTTATGTACATCGTGTTACATTATTCTATTAATGCCTCTGATAGAGGAAGGGTAATGGCGAAGGTGGTAAATACTCCTAACTCGCTTTTTGCCGTAATTGTGCCGTGATGCAAATGAACAACCTTATCTACAAAATAAAGGCCTAAGCCAATACCGTGATTAGATTTTTTGTTTCTTGATTGCTCTGTTTGATACATACGGTTAAAAATCTGTGAAAGATTATCTGGCTCAATACCAATTCCGTTGTCTGTGACTTCAATAATTAAGTATAAATTGTTGCGTTTCGCTGTAATATTAATTGTTGATTTTGTAAATTTAATGGCGTTATCAATAAGATTAGTGACAGCACGACGTAAAGATACTTCATGACCTGTAATAACTAAATCGTTATCAATATCTGCGTTGATTATAATGTCTTTTTCAGTACATAATCGAGTGTAATCATGAACCATATTCTTTAACATCGTGCTTACGTCGACTGGTGCCACATTCATTTCGTAGTTGTTTTCTAATCGTGCTACGTCTAATAATTGTGATACAAGGGAAGACATAAATTTAGCTTGCTCTAAGATGTGGGTTAAGCCTTCTTGCATTTCTTCAGGTGTTCGCGCATATTTGATGGCATACTCACTTTCAGCTTGGATAACGGCAATCGGCGTACGCAATTCATGAGATACATCAGAACTGAATTGCTTTTCTCGATTGGATGAATCTTCGAGGCCGGATAACATGCGGTTGAATGTGGTCGTCAACTCATAGACCTCATCCTTCGCGATTTCCGGCAATTCAATACGGCGACTCAAGTCGTTGTTTTTACCGATAACCTTTGCAGTGTGGGTAAGTTTACGCAATGGCTTTAGGCCTTGTTTTATGAATAGATAGCCGCCGATGGATGAAACGAGTAAGGCTACGATAGTAACAAGCAACAGTGCATAAATGGTATTGCTATTTCTATCGGTAATCTTTTGACTCGTAATAGCCCGTAAGAATCCGCGGTAGTTAGGTGCATTAATTGGTACATCGTAATAATAGAATGTTGTACCATTAGCCTCTACTTCACCGATTTGACCCAGTGATAGACTGGACTGATTTGGGAATCCATCTGGTAAATATCCCTTTGTGATGAGACCATCTTGTGTGTAGACTAAATAGAATGTGCCATCTTCATAAGGCTTGAACTTGCGAATATCCGTAGACATCATGAGTGTTTGTTGCTGCAATCGGTCCCGGACCTCTGCGCTGTGCGCCGTTCCAATGTAGTTATAGTAGAAAATGGACATAGAAATCAGAAGGGTAGCCAAGAATAAGGTGTACCACAACATGATTTTAAAGGTTAGTGGAATGCGATTCCACAGGTGCTTAAATGCACCCGACATAGAATTAAGGTCGTGACCTTGTTCCTTAGTTTTCTGTTTTGAGGACATATCCTACTCCACGAACGGTTTGAATTAATTTCACATTTTCATCCGTGTCAATCTTTTTACGTAAATCCTTAATATATACATCAATTAGATTAGAGTAGCTTTCATAATCGTATTCCCAAACATGATCTAAAATTTGTTGACGGGATAAAACGATGTTTTCGTTGCTTGCTAAATAATACAATAAATCAAATTCTTTAGCCGTCAATGTAATCGCTTCGCCGTCGCGTTTGACCGTACGTTGAGGAACGTTGATTGTCAATGGGCCAACCTTGATGTCGTTTTGTGCATGACGTGCGTTACGGCGTGCTAACGCATAGATACGAGCTGTCAATTCTTCAAGATCGAATGGTTTTACAAGGTAATCATCCGCTCCTGTATTGAGACCAGTAACCTTATCTTGTAAGGAATCCTTTGCCGTTAATAATAAAACAGGTGTTGTATTACCTTCGTTACGCATTTGGGCCAATGCGCTAATGCCATCCAATACAGGCATCATGATATCCATAACAATTACGTCATAGCTAGATGTGTTCACATAATCGATAGCTTGTTGACCGTTGAAACATGTATCGACAGTCATATTTTCAGCACGTAAATATTTGGCCGTAATACCATTCAGCATTTCTTCGTCTTCTACAAGTAAAATCTTCATATGTTTGTTCTCCTTATGTATGATTAAATTATATAACTCTCTCTTAATACAATTTAACTACTAATCAGATCTCATTTTGTGAAAGCTGCAACACATTAGTAATTAAATTAATATTAACATATTTAAGTTATATTATATAACTAATTTATCTATTATCATACCTTATACAAATGGAATGAGTGAAAAATGAACGTAATAAATGATAAAAACCTATATATTCATATATAAATACTGTCTACATATCTCTATCTAAGTTTTATCTAGTGTAATTAGATTTCGTAAAATGAAGTATATCGAAGATTGCCATTTATGCATAGATAAGGGTGATTTTACTGATTTTGAAAGATGTAAGGAAAATCACAATAAAAACTTATGATAATAATTATCAAAAGTTAAAAGTATACTAAAATCGAGAGGTTTTAATATATACAAGTCTATTAAATTCCGTGTGATTTTAGTAGGAATTTAAAAATTTTGATACCCATAGATGGGCTTTTTGGAGTGATATGACCGGTAAAACATAGTAATTATTGGACTCACCTAGTTAGCTATATAGTAAAAAATTCGGAACCGAACTGATATAAATGATATACAGAAAAATAAATAGAATTGCATTTGTACATAATCAGATTATTCAAGTTTTATCTGCTAAAACTTGAATTGATATAGAGTATCAATTAGATTCATTGAAATTAATTATGCATAATAAGATTTAGACATACGGGGCAATGCTCACTATAATTATATGTAAAGCTATAAGAAATATCGCACAAGTGTGAGGTTTTTCTTTAAGGAAAAATGATTAGGTTATCAAAAATTTTTATAAGGTTTTTGAATCTAGATAGTCTAAGAAATTTTCTTTTTATAGGTAGTTATGAGGAGGTCATTATGGAACAGTTTGATGTTCTAGTAGTAGGTAGCGGTGGCGCTGGTATGCGTGCGGCTCTTGAAGTTGGTCGTCGCAAAGGCTTAAATGTAGCACTTATTACTAAAATTTTCCCAACCCGTTCAGCAACAGCAATGGCGCAAGGCGGTGTCAATGCATGTTTGAACAACGTAGCAGCTGAAGATACAGTTGAAACACATACTTTCGATACAGTAAAAGGTTCTGACTATCTTGGTGACCAAGATGCGATCGAATTCTTCTGCTCTCGTTGTCCAGAAGGCGTACTTGAAATGGACCACATGGGTGCTCCTTTCTCTCGTACTCAAGAAAACAAAATTGCGCAACGTAACTTCGGTGGTCAATCCTATCCACGTACTTGCTACTCTGCGGATAAAACTGGTCACGTTATTTTGCACACAACTTACGAACAATGCTTGAAAGAAGGCGTACACTTCTTACAAGAATGGTACCTTTTAGATCTTGTTAAATCTGCAGATGGTCATGTTGGTGGCGCTGTAGTTTGGAACATGAAAGAAGGTCGCGTAGAACAAATTAAAGCGAAAGCTATTATCTTGTCCACTGGTGGTGCAGGTCGTATTTTCTGGACTCGTACTACTAACCCATTCCTTTCCACAGGCGATGGTATGGCAGCAGCTTTCCGTGCTGGTAACGGCTTGAAAGATATGGAAATGATTCAATTCCATCCAACTGGTCTTGGTCGTACTGGTATCTTGATGTCTGAAGCGGTTCGTGGTGAAGGTGGTTACCTTCTTAACTCTGAAGGCGAACGTTTCATGAAAAAATATGCGCCAAATAAAATGGAATTGGCATCCCGTGACGTTGTAGCGAAAGCAATCGAAGATGAAATCGCTGCAGGTCGTGGTTTTGGTTCTGGTCTTAACGCATACGTAGTAGCTGACCTTCGTCACTTAGGACCTGAAGTTATCATCGAAAAACTTCATGGTATCCGTGACTTGGCTATGTGCTTCGAACACTGCGATCCATTGACTCAACCAGTACCTATTCGTCCTACATGTCACTATACAATGGGCGGTATCGACGTAGTGGACTACAAAACTTGTGCATGTGAATTGCCTGGTTTGTTCGCTTCTGGCGAAGCTTCTTGTATTTCCATCCATGGTGCTAACCGCTTAGGTGGTAACTCCTTGGCTGACGGCGTAGTATTCGGTAAAGTATCCGGTGCTGGTGCAGCTGACTATGCTGAAACACATGAACAACCAAATGTAGATGCAGAATTAGCTGCAGCTGCTAAACGCTGGGAAGAAAAATTCACTGAAGTAACAACTCGTGAAGGTGGTCGCCCAGTTGTAGAAATCCGCGATGCATTGGCTGATGCAATGTGGAACAAAGTAGGTATCTTCCGTAATGAAGAAGGTATTACTGAAGCATTAAAAGAAATCGATCAATTGATCGAAGATTACAAAACTTGTTATGTAGGTGACCCTGAACGTACTTACAACATGGCATTCGTAAACTACTGTGAAATCGGTTCTATGTTAACAGTAGCAAAAGCTATTGCAATGGGCGCTTTACACCGTCGTGAATCCCGTGGCGCTCATATTCGTGAAGACCATCCAAAACGTAATGATGAAAGATACTTAAAACATTCTTTAATCAAATTAGGCGCAGACGGTCAATACGAATTAACTGAACGCGACGTAGTGTTCACTAAATACGAACCACAAGAAAGGAAGTACTAAGATGAGACAAATCACCTATCATATCCACCGTTACCAACAAGGTCGCGCGTTTGTACAAACTTTCAAATTCGATTACGAACCTGACCGTACAATTCTTTGGGGCCTTCAAAAAATTAAAGATACTCAAGATCCAACATTAACATTCTTGGCAGCTTGCCGTTCCGCAGTTTGTGGCGCTTGCTCCATTCGCGTAAATGGCGAAGCAATGCTTGGTTGTGAATCTAAAATTGATGAATTGACAGAACGTTATGGTACAGATGAATTAACTATCGCTCCTATCGGTAACTTCCGTGTTATCCGCGACTTAGTTGTTGATTGGGAATCTAAAGTTGATCGTTTGAAAACAGTTGCTCCTTGGATTTTCCTTAAAGCAGAATTCAACGAAGGCGACAAAATCGTTCGTCAAACTCCAGCTGATTTCAAAAAATTCGTTGCTGGTACAGAATGTATCCTTTGCGGTTGCTGCGCATCTGAATGTAACAAATTGACTGCACGTCAAGACGATTTCTTGGAACCATATGTATTCACTAAAGCTAACCGTTTCGTATTGGATAGCCGTGATGATGCACCTATGGCTCACATTCAACCTGCTTATGACAATGGTCTTTGGAAATGCGTTCACTGCATGAACTGTATCTCCCGTTGTCCTAAACACTTAAAACCTGCTCAAGATATTTCCAACATGCGTAAAGAAGCTACAAAAGCTGGCCTTACAAACAACAAAGGCGTTCGCCATGCAGTTGCTTTCAAAGAAGACCTTTACAAAACTGGTCGCTTGAAAGAAGTTTCTATGAGCTTGAAATCTGACGGTGTTGTAGATTCCGCTAAACAAGCATTCTATGCATTACGTTTGTGGAAACACAGCAAAATTAATCCTTTCGAACTTGTAGTACCTCAAAAACCAGTTAATGGTATTGATGGTGTTCGCAGACTTATGAAAGCAGCTGAGGAGGTAAGCAAATAATGAAATACGCATTTTTCCCAGGTTGCGTTCTTGAAAGCGCTGCCAAAGAAGATTACATGGCAACTGTTGCAGTAGCTAAAAAACTCGGCATCGAACTAGAAGAACTTGACGGTTGGACTTGCTGCGGCGCATCCCACGTTCAAGATATCGCTCCAGAAATTACATTAGCTACAAACGCACGTAACATTGCATTGGCAGAAGAAAAAGGTTTGAACCTTTTAACTGTATGTAACACTTGTACTTTGATGCTTCGTGAAGCTAAAAACGAATTAGACAATAACGAAAAAGAAAAAGAAGAAGTGAACAAAAAATTAGCTCAAATCGGTAAACAATACCGCGGTACAACTGATATCACTCATTTCTTATGGGTATTGATCCGCGATTACGGTTTGGACAAATTGAAAGAAAAAGTTGTTAAACCTTTAACCGGTTTACGTGTAGCTGAATACTACGGCTGCCATATTCTTCGTCCTCAAACTGAAATGGGCTTCGAAGATTATCAAATGCCTACATCCTTAGCAGATTTGATCTCCGCTATCGGTGCTACACCAATCGACTTCTCCCGTAAACTTGATTGCTGCGGTTTCCATGCTGTATACCCTGCACATGATTCCGTAATGCAAATGACTGGCTCCATCAATAAAGATGCAGCTACAGAAGGCGCAGATTGCGTAGTAACTCCTTGCCCACTTTGCCAAATGCAACTTGATATGTTCCAAAAAGAAGCAAAAGAAGTTGTTGGCGGTGGCAAAGATATGCCAATCTTGCACATGTCCCAATTAGTAGGTCTTGCTCTTGGCATCACTCCTGAAGAAATGGGCATGCCTAAACGTCACTTAACTGATACTGCAGCAGTGACAAAATTTGTAGGTTAATTCGTTTTAATTTAGAGTGCCTCAGTTGGCTTATAAAATCTAAATTAAACCTATTATCATAATTACCGTAAAGACCCCCTGGCCTTGGCTAGGGGGTCTTTATTTGATACATATATGGTGTTTATTATATAATAAATAGGTAAGAGCATTGATGACATAAGGAGGTCTCATGAACGAAGCCTTATTAGAATATATAGACCGTAAATTGAATGACGAAGAATTGGGACGCGTATTCTCAGTCACCTTTCAAGGCAATGAGTATTTTGTAAAACGCGCTGTAGGTAATAACCGGTCATCATGGATCAAACCATCCCCTCGTGCATCCTTTGACCATGAGTTTTATATGATGAACTTTGTGCGTACACAATTGCCATTAGCTCCAGAAATTGTAGGCTTTCGAGAAAACTATTTTGTGACTCCGAATTATGGTAAGAATTTGACCTATTATGGTCATTTACCACAAGAGCATCCAGAAGATGCATCCTTAGAAGATATGGCTATTCATATTTTTTATGCCTTTGGTAAAGCTCTTGGCACGCTCCACGATTATGGTATATCCCATGGCCGCCCTGCTCTGCGTGATATCGTTTATAATCCAGATGCGGATAGCGTGATGCTACTTGATTGGGAAAATGCACGTCGCTGGCCAGAATTCACGCCTGCTGGATGGGATTTACTGATTTTTATTCATAGCTTCATCCGAGAAGGAGATTTACCAAATACCTACCTATATGCAGCTATGAATGGTTATAGCTCTGCACGCTGTGCACGAGATACTGTTCTTCATGTGAAAGAAGTTTTAAAAAAGCGTGACTATCTTTTTAAATTCTGTCGCCTGTTGGAACCGTTCCATTTTGTAGACACAGAAGCGGCTGTAAAATCATTTGATTTTATACAAGGACTTAAAACTGAATAATTGTGTATGACTAGTTGATTCTTGCAAAAACAGAATGCTAAGGATGCCCCGAATGACCCTTCCGTATGGTGAGGGTCATTTTATTATGGTAAAATAGATTGTATACATGGTGATATTTTACCAGCATTAGTTAGCATTAAAAAATCATAAATCCGGTATAGGGGAGTTATGACGAGGTATAACAAGTGGAATATATTATTTCGTTCATGGAAACGTATGGCTATGCAGCCATGTTTATTGCGATGGTTCTAGAGAATGCGAATATACCGATTCCTAGTGAAATTGTGCTTGGATTTGCAGGGTATTTAATTGCTCAAGGTATATTTGATTTGCATACGACAATGGTCGTAGGTACACTGGCTGGTATCGTTGGATCCATTTTGTCATATTGGATGGGGGAATATGGCGGTCGTCCGTTGTTATTGAAATACGGTAAATATGTATTCTTTAATGAGCATAAATTTGAACTCGCTGAAAAGATGTTTAATAAATATGGTGGAGTAGCTATATTCTTTGGCCGTCTTTTACCTGGTGTTCGTACATTTATCTCATTCCCGGCTGGCATGGCACGCTATCCATTGTGGCACTTTATCGTTTGGACTGTACTTGGTACTATTCCTTGGACGATTTTACTCGTATATTTAGGAAAAGTACTGGGGGAAAACTGGAAAGATCTTATTCAGTATAATCATGAATTTTTGCTAGTTGTGATTGTCATCTTTGCTATTGTGGCTGCAGTGCTCGGATTTAAATACTATAAGAATCGCCGTAAATCATAAGGAGGTCACAATGAAATTGTCTCGTTTGACGCCTGTGTTGTTTGTTGTTTGGCTGGTATTCTTTATGGTAGCTAATAATATACTACCTGTAACCGATCCAGTAGAATCGAATTATGCGTTAACTGCTAAGGAAATGGTGTTGTCTGGCAATTGGTTATCGCCACAGATTTATGGGACATATTGGTATGACAAGCCGATTATGATTTATTGGCTGATTGCATTAGCTTTTAAAATCTTTGGTATTGCTGATTGGGTAGTTCGGTTGCCAAGTGCTATATTTGGTGCCTTGTCAGTGGCTACCCTGTTTCAAGCTTTACGGACCTTTAGTCGACGTTGGCTTGTTGGCTTAGTAGGTTCCTCTATCCTTGGTACATCTCTTATGTTCTGGGCTGTTGCTCATGGTGTTATAACCGATATGGTATTGTTATATACGACATTGATGGTTATGATGTATGCGTACAAAGGCTTGAATGAAAATTCTAGTACGGCCATGATTGTAGCGTATGTATTTTCCGGATTAGGAGTTTTGACAAAGGGGCCCGTGGCACTTGTTTTACCTGGCCTTATTTTACTCGTTTATGTTGCGCTTTGCCGTTCAAAACAAATGTTATTTCGTCTCTTTGATTGGAAAGGGATTTTGGCCTTTCTTGTCGTCGCTATGCCGTGGTATGTTTATATGTATAGCGCCCATGGACAAGCCTTTTTGGATGGATTCTTAGGCCTTAACAATGTGACACGTGCAACACAATCTGAACACCCGGAAGATAATGTGTGGTGGTACTATATCGCTATTTTCCTCGGTGCTTCTTTACCATGGACGGGCGCTGTTATTTATGGCATGATAACGGGCTTTAAACAGCGTCATAAGTGGTACGTGTATTGCATGTGTTGGGGCGTGGGTACGGTTCTATTCTATTCCTTGATGGCCACTAAGTATCCTCTATATACATTTATTAGTCTTGTACCTTTCAGTATTCTTGGTACATTAGGGGCTATGAAAGCTCTGCGTCCGGGTCGGCCTCGTTATGTCCCATGGATTGTAGTCGGTCCCACACTATTGTTATGGATCGCTTATGTAGGCGCGTCTTTCTTTGCACCTTGGGGCTATTATGGATTACTCTATGTTTTGGCAGGCGTATCCATATTAGGGCTGTTATGGTTCTGGTGGACTCGCCAACGGTATCGTTTGCTGAGCATTGTCGTGATCGGAACCATGCTTATTTCATCGATTGTAGTACTCGAAGGCTTGGTACCTCTTGTTAAACAACGTAGTTCTATCAATCTTATCCCTGTTGTAGATAAGTATAATGGTGATGTGTATTATTACAATGGATACAGCACATCTCTCGTATATTATACTGGACATGATGTGGTTCGTATTAAGGGTGACAGCAGTCGTTGGGATGACAAGGATAAGTTAAAGCACCGTAGTGCTGAGTGGGATAAAAAATACCTTATGGAGCAAGTGACGGAGGACGAGTTTATCAAGCGTTTGGCTGAAGGTAAGCAAATCATGGTCATCGTTCCAAAAGGCGAAATTAACCATTTTAAACAGTCTAGTATTGCACCATATGTTGGTGAGTACAGCGAGGCTGGTAGCTCTGAGATTTATATTTTGAATAAACGACAAGCTTATATTGAAGAATAATATATTGTTAATCATGTTTGTGAAAGTAGCATCAACCGCTCAATGCGGTTGATGCTTTTTTGTGTATATAATCAAAATATTTAATGTATATATTATGTCCTAATTACTATTTATATTTTTTTAGAAATAAAACCCATTATAGTTATATGCATTGTTGACATATTAAAAACATATTGGTATAGTAGGTTATATAATTTTTAGAACGAGGTGTTTTGAAACCTTATTTCATCTAGGTTTTAGAAAAGTGCGGAAGTGGCATGTGTCAAAATCGCCCCCTTGTTGTGAGGTAGAAAGAGGGGAAGTTATGAAGAAGACATGGTATCTAATCATCGGAGTGGTTCTCTTGGTTATTGGCTGCATAGCCTATGGTTATCATGAACACCATAAACCAAAGACGGCACAAGAATTAAAGACTGTACGCGTAGCCTATTTACCAATTACTCATGCATTGCCAGTATTTGCTACAAAAGAGCTGGAAACGGCAAATGGTCCTGTTCATGTAGAGCTTGTTAAATATGGGTCTTGGCCAGAGCTTATGGATGCGTTAAATACTGGTAAGGTAGATGCCGCAGCTGTTCTTGTTGAACTTGGTGTAAAGGCTCGTGAACAAGGCATTGATGTCCGTGCTGCTGCACTTGGTCATACAGAGGGTAATATTATTATCGTTAATAAGGATATTAACTCCGTTCAAGACTTAAAAGGCAAATCCTTTGCTATCCCTCATAAACAATCAACTCAAAAAGTTCTCGTGGATTGCATGCTTGAAGAAGCGGGTCTTTCTGAAAAAGATGTACAAATCGTAGAAATGAGCCCTCCTGAAATGCCATCTGCTTTAGCGGTAGGCCAAATCGCAGGCTATAGCGTGGCTGAACCATTTGGTTCTCTAGCGTTGGAAATGGGGAAAGGTAAGGTCTTTGAAGACCCTGATCACCTCTGGCATGACAATATTTGCTGTGCTCTTGTGTTTAATGGAAAATTCGTGGATGAACACCACGATTTAGCGAAAGCTTTCACCAAGTCCTATCTCGATGCAGGTAAATACTTAGATGAGCATCCAGAGGCACAAAAAGAGATTTCCTTAAAGTATATGAAGTTTAAGGATCCTGTTATTGAACGTTCCCTCAAAGTGATTGGGTTTGGAGATTTAGCCCTTACAGAGGACCGTTATAATGCGCTCGTGCATCACATGACACATATTGATTTAATCAAAAACGTGCCGACCTATTCAGAGTTTGTAGACCAATCATTGTTACCATAGGAGGGGACCATGAAGAAATATACATATGTGCCGGGCGCATTTATTGCAGTCTGGCTGATTTGGGAGTTAATCGTTCGCCTCGGCGGATTTAACGAAGCTTTATTGCCGACGCCATATAAGGTGTTACTCGGCTTTGGAGAACTTATTGGAGAAGGGGTTCTCTTTAAAGATATTGCAGACAGTTTAGTACGTTTCTTTATCGGCTATATCATTTCTGTTGTAGCCGGCGTTTTTTTAGGTCTTATCTTGGGCTGGTACAAGGGAGTTTGGAATTACATTAATCCTATCGTTCAAGTGATTCGACCAATTTCTCCAGTAGCTTGGTTGCCATTCATCGTTCTATTCTTTGGCATCGGTCAAGCACCGGCTATCGTAATCATCTTTATTGCAGCGTTCTTCCCTGTGTTATTGTCCACAGTATCCGCTATCCAAAATATCGACCCTGTATACATCAAGGTAGCGCGTAACTTTGGTATTAGACAGCCTGAACTGTTATTTAAAATCGTGTTGCCTGCTGTATTCCCAGGTATTGCATCTGGTCTTCACATCGCCCTTGGTACAGCGTGGATCTTCCTTGTAACCGGTGAAATGGTAGGCTCTCAAACAGGTCTTGGCTTCCTCATTATCGATATGAGAAATAACTTGCGTAACGATCTCTTGATGGTAGCCATTTTGACCATCGGTTTCGTTGGGCTTTTACTCGATTGGGGCGTGTCCCTCATCGAAAAATGGATTTACAAACGTTGGGGTATTGAGAAATAGGAGGTGGCCTCATGGGTTACATTTCGGTGCGCAATGCACACAAGGAATTTATGAAAGATGGGGAACCACTCACCATTCTTGAAGATATTAATCTAGATATTGAAAAGGGCGAGTTTATTTGCCTCTTAGGCCCTTCTGGTTCTGGTAAAAGTACGCTATTAAATGCCATGGCGGGCTTTGAGCTCGTTACATCTGGTTCTATCACTATCGACGGTGAAGAGGTGAAAGCGCCTCAACTCAGATATGTAACGGTATTCCAAAATTATGGCTTGTTGCCATGGCGTACGGTGGAAAGCAATATTGAGCTTGGCCTTGAAAGTAAAAAGGTGCCTAAAGAAGAGCGACCTGCTATCATCGATAAATACGTTAAAATGGTAGGCCTCGATCATGCTCGTAATCGCTATCCTGCAGAGTTATCTGGGGGCATGCAACAACGTGTATCTATCGCTCGTGCACTAGCCGTAGATCCAGATATCATTTTCATGGACGAACCATTAGGCGCCCTCGATGCATTGACACGTATCAACTTACAAGACGAAATCTCTCGCATCTGCCGTGAAGAGGGTAAAACCGTTGTATTTGTCACCCACGATATTGAAGAGGCCGTAGTACTAGCAGACCGTGTAGTAGTATTGGCAGCTAATCCGGGTCGAGTACAAACCATCATCCCTGTAAATATCATTGACAGAACAGACCGCACATCGGCAGCCTTTGTTAATATTCGGAACCACATCTTCGAACAATTCCAATTGGCAAAAGAAGACAAAATCGAGTTCTATATTTAGTTGTTATGGTGTATACTATAAGAAGCTAAAAGAGTAAGGAGTTCCATTAGTGTACACCTTAAAAGAACCACCCAAGTATTTCGACGTCCTTGGGTGGTTTTTATATTTCTTATGCAATTCGTGTAATTATCATGTATAGTAGATATATATCGGTAATAACATATAAATTTTAAACTGGAGGCTGTATGTCTTTATTTGAGTTAGAGAAGCGTATGTCTATTGATGAGTATATAGCGTCATTTGATGCAAAACGAGTAGAGAAGGTGCGAGGGTTTGTAGAGTGGCTCGGTCAATATCATGGTAGTCTTGTACACAATCCTTGGGGTGAGGTAAATCCTGATTTAGAGATTGTTACAGATGGTTTTGATGCGGCTCAAGTGCGTCGAGATAATTTAGTAGCTTATTTATTACCGCGCTTAGGTCGAGCTAAGGTATTTGTAGTGGCTGAGGCGGTAGGATATCAAGGCGGACGTTTTAGTGGCATTGCTATTACTTGTGAAAGAATGCTATTAGATAAGCACAAAACCATTCGTGCGAAGAATATAACACCGATTCGGTTGGAACGCACTAGTTCGCCTACTAGCTCTTTATTAAAAGGAACACAGCAGAAGGACGGTTTTAACGAACCTACTGATACGGTGGTGTGGAGTGCTATCGTTGAAAAGGGGATAGATCCATATGATACATTGTTGTGGAATATATTCCCCTTCCATCCTCATAAGGATGGAAATCCATTGACGAACCGCACGCCTACGGATAGAGAACAACAATTAGGTTGGAAATATACAAAACGCTTGTTAGATTTACATATAGAATTAGGTGGCGTAGAACCTCTTGTGCTCGCAGTAGGACAAAAGTCTGCTGATACGATGGGCAAATTTGGTCTATCTGCCATCGGTTTACGTCATCCTGCAAATGGTGGAGCTAATCTATATCGTCAGGGTTTTGCGGAGGCTATAGATACATACTTAAAATAATTTGAGTTGAAAGTTTTGGGAGAGAAATTTATGAAACGTTATTGTGATGCTTGCCATCAATATTGTGATGAGGCGGCTATGTTTTGCCCTACATGTGGGCAGTATACGGTGGCTACAGAGGTGGAGCGCATTGCACCTGAAGGTGATGTAATTTATCCTTTATCCCATTATCAGCTTAGCTATAAGGATACATATCTCTATGTGATGAATAAGTTCATGGATACAGATGGTCGCGCTTCGCGGAGGGAATTTTTACAATTTCTATTGCTGTGGCATGTATGTATGGTTGGTTTGCTCGCTTTTTTCTATGCTATAACCGCTATATTTCAAACGGGACCGTATTTAATCGGTTTAGGTAGGTTCTTAACGGCTATACTATGTTTAGTATCCTTGCTTCCGTTAGGGTCGTTATGTGTGCGCCGACTGCATGATACGGGACGAGGCAGTATGAGCTTATTGCTGTTCCTCATCCCCTTTGTAGGACCCTTGATTTTGCTCGCCTTGTTATGTCAAAAGGGGCAGCCACAGGACAATCAATATGGTGGTGCATTGCAGCATATCGTTATAGATAAACGGCTAGCTTCAATTATGAAAGTATCCCCTACGAGTAGTTCGTTAACAACGAGAGTTTTAATTGTTGTGCTTGTAAGTATAGTATGTATATTTGGATTTTCTTTACGAACTATGGGACCGGAAAATGAGGTGTTCCCTTCAGGGTGGTTTACAAATGCCATTGTTGGTGAAGGCAGTGAAGAGGCCGCTCGTGCATCGGTACAAGGCTATTTTGATGCGGTAAATAATAAGGACTATGATAAGGCTTTCACGTATGTGATGAACCGAGTTAGGTCCAATCCAGTAGAAAAACAAAAATGGCTCATAGCTATGCAGCAAGGTACAAAAGTGGATATGGTTACCTTGGATGTGGCACGGCTGAGTCGTTCAGGTAGTTTAAAACGTATTGTATTTGAAGCAGATTTACAAACCACAAAGGTTGGCGAAGGCATGGTAGAGGCTAAACCGATGAAGCGATATATTTCTCTTATTGAAGAAAATGGTGCGTGGCATATTGAAGGCTTTTACAAACATTTGCCTGATGATGATAACTAAATATGATGTATAAACACGGTTAGATTTTGTGCGATTATCAGCTCAAATTCGTACAGGATTAATGGAATAGCGTCAACATAAGGGGCCTCTTTTGTTAACGCTATTTTTATGTTACAATAATAGTAACGTATGAAAGCGAGGCTTTCATCAGAACGATCGGATTATAATGAACATTAAACGGTAACGAAGAGAACGTAACGTCGCGGCTGACGCGTTTAATGGTACACTATACTCATTTGCACGAGGCGAATGGACAAAAGGACTTGAACGGTAACAATTAAGTTGCGCTATTTTTGCGCCCATTTGAAAGACGCTGCTGGATAGCGCCTTTTTCGTTTGTCCGTTCCTCTGTAAAGATCAAATTTTAATGATAGGTGAAAATATATGTTAAACAAATTAATGAATAAAATTTTAGGAGGAACTGTGAATACAACAGATAATCAACATACTGCACAAGTGACTGCAGTAGAGACGGCTCCGTCTGCTCAAGGTGAGCAAAAAACAACGCGCCGTCGTACCAACACACGTCGATCTGTGGGAGAACACCGCAATACAGAAGGTCGTCGCACTGGTGAACGCCGTCATACAGGCGAAGCTAGTCAAAATGGCGAAGGCCGTCAACGACGTACGACACATACAAGAACGAATACACGTCGTCAACGTCCAACAGCAGAGCAAGGCGAACAACAAGGTACAGAACGTAAACCTCGCCAACCTCGTCAAAACCGTACAACTCGAAGCGGTGAAAATACACATCGTACTGAACGAAATGGCGAGAATACTCGTAATACAAGAAATACACGTAATACGCGTACACGTAATACGCATGATAATAATCGTAATGAAAATACTAACAACCGTCGTACGCGCACTAACAACCGTCCGATGACTCGCAACCAAGAGGTTCAATCCGATTTAATTGGTCGTCAACCAGCGGGTTCTAACAAGGGTAAATTCCAAATTATCCCTCTTGGTGGTCTTGGTGAAATCGGTAAAAATATGACCATCTTCCAATACGAGGATGAAATCATCGTTCTTGACGCAGGTCTTGCGTTCCCTAGTGAAGATATGCTTGGCGTAGATATCGTTATTCCTGATATGAGCTATATCATTGAGAATAAGGACCGCGTGAAAGCAGTCGTTATTACCCATGGTCACGAGGACCATATCGGTTCCTTAGCGTACCTTATGAAGGAAATTAACTGCCCTGTATATGCTACAAATCTTGTTTGTGGCTTGATTGAAGGTAAGTTTAAAGAGCATAAAGTATCCCCAAAATGCCTTCGCACGATTGCAGCAGGCGATGAAGTGCAAATCGGTCAAGTGAAGGTTGGTTTTATCCAAACTAATCATTCCATTCCTGACTCCGTTGCGGTGTACTTCGATACACCTATCGGTACTGTACTCCATACAGGGGACTTTAAAATCGACCAAACACCAGTTGATGGCAAATTGATGGATATTCATAAATTCGCAGAACTTGGCAACAAGGGCGTACTAGCATTGATGTCCGATTCTACAAATGTAGAAAAACCTGGTTTTACTGGTTCTGAAAGCTCCGTTGGACCTGCTATTAAACAAGCTGTAGGTGCTGCAAAAGGCCGCGTTGTATTGGCTACATTCGCATCTAACGTATCTCGTATCCAACAAGCAATCGATGCGGCGGTTATGTTCAACCGTAAGGTTGTCGTTATGGGTCGCAGCATGGTAAATGTTACAGAAATCGCACAAGAACGCGGTTATTTGAATATTCCACCAAATACGATTATCGACGTAGATGTAATGCACAACTATACAGATGACCAAATCATGATTTTAACAACTGGCTCTCAAGGTGAACCGATGGCGGGCTTATCCCGTATGGCTACAAGCAACCACCGCACTGTAGAATTGGCACCAAATGATACTGTTATTATCTCTGCTACACCAATTCCAGGCAATGAAGGTGCTGTTGGTAGAACTATCGATAACTTACTTCGTCTAGGTTGCCATGTTGTATATGGCAAAGATCGTGGCATCCACGTATCTGGTCATGCGAGTCAAGAAGAGCTTAAAACAATGCTCAACCTTGTGCGTCCAGAATACTTCATCCCGGTTCATGGTGAGTACCGTATGTTACGTCGTCATGGTGAACTTGGTGTGGCTATGGGCGTAGACCCTAAGAAGGTCCTCATCGGCGATAATGGTCAAATCTTTGAATTTGATAAAGACGGTGGCCGTAAAGGTGGCCGTGTACAAGCGGGTGCTATCTTCGTTGATGGCCTTGGTGTTGGCGATGTTGGTAATATCGTTATTCGCGATCGTCAACAATTGGCACAAGAAGGTATGGTTATCGTTGTTATGGCCATGGATACTGCTTCCGGTACCATCATTGCAGGCCCAGATCTCGTATCTCGTGGCTTCGTATATGTACGTGATGCAGAAGAACTTATGCTTGAAGCAGAACGTCGCGTTCATCAAGTATTAGATGATTGTGAAGCACAACGTATCAAGGACTGGACTACAATTAAACAAAACGTTCGCGATGCATTGGGTAAATTCTTCTATGACAAAACACGTCGTAGACCTATGATTTTACCAATCATTCAAGATGTACACTAAATAACATATCCCTCTCAAGTACACAGCCACGATGACATGGCAGTGGTCTTGAGGGGGATATCTTTATTCTTTTGAGACACTATAAGTAGCGTGGTTGCTGTTATTGTCTACTATATAGGGTATTTGAAGTTACTTCTTTAAACTGCTATAATTAAAGGATAACTGGTATCCTTTTAGTGTTGAATGGAGTATTATGAAACAAACAAATACAAGAGCTATGGTGGAAACGGCATTTTTAGCGGCCATCGTAGTTGTATTAACCGTTATAGGCGCTAGTCTTCCTGTCTTATCATTATTAGCTACTATCGTAGCTCCTGCGGCGATTGCTACAGTAGGTATCAGGTGGGGTGTTCGTTATAGCTGCTCTGCGGCTGTAGTAGCCTTTGTCATTGTTTCCATTTTATTGGGGCCATTGACCGCTGTAGGAACTATCTTGATGTATGCAGTACCAAGTATTTTTATTGGTCTAGGTTTTCGTAAACGTTGGTCACCTTTAAAATTGATCTTGGTGCCTACGCTAGCATTAGCGGTGACTACTATTATTACACTGTTAGCATCCATGTCGATTATGTCTGTTGATTTACAGACATCTATTCAAAATATTGGTGATGATGTACAAAATGCATTTATAGATACAGTGAAACAACAATCGTTACCACCAGAACAGACAGAGCTTTATATACAACAAATACAAGCGAGCTTAACACAGATTAAAAGGATGCTCATAACCTATGCGTTTTGTGCTTTTGCTGTTACGTCCTATATTTTGGCACGGTTTACAGCATATATTGCAAAACGTACTAATAATCCTGTACAACCATTACCCGCTATTTCATCCTGGCAAATACCTGTTTGGACGGCTGGTGTATTGGCTGTAGGTCTCATTATTATTTATGGCTCATCCTTTATTGGCATCAATAATGAGCTACTTACAACTGTTGGCATGAACATTGCTTTATTTGGCGCCTTTGCTTGTGGCCTTAATGGCATCGCTTCTTTGCTTGGCGTTTTAGAAGGTTATGGTGTATCAAGAGTATTAAAAATTGTTATTATAGCTCTTTTGTATGTCATGATGCCAATATCTCTAGTAACGTTTGGTGTTATGGATATGTTTTTAGATTTACGATCTCGTTTTAATCAACGAGGTTATTAATAGAAAGGAGGTTACTATGAAATCCTTTCAACGAAGATGGGAAGTAATGGAATGGACAATTATTGGTGTCATCGTTCTATTAATCTTAATCATTGCTTATTTAAATTGGCTATTAGCCATATTGTCGGCCATCGTGGTGGTTGCTGTATACTTGATTAATTACAATACCATCCATAATCGTCGTCGTTTAGCACGCGAACAATTCGGTGCTATGATGAAAAATGTGACGCAGGCGGCTAACTTTGCCTTACAAAACTTACCGACAGCCATCGTACTTGTCAATAAGCAAGGTACATTGGTGTGGAATAATAGTGTATTTGCCGATTGGGTTCCAGTAGATTGGAACAAGTTGCAAAAAATGTCCGCGTTAATCCCTGGGTTTAGAATTGATAAGATTTGGGGTAAATCTGGATTTTTGAAAGAACAATACGGAGATCGCTATTTCCAAGTGGTATATAAGTTCATTGACCCTCGCGATACGAGACCTGATGCGGATCCTAATGATGAATTGACTGAACATGCTGTTATGGCCTTATATTTTAAGGATATTACAGAAATTGAGAAGGAACGTATTAAGGCGCAAGAAGAACAGCCTGTATGGGGCATGATTCAAATCGATAATATCGAAGAATTGACGAAGGGCCTTAGCGATAGAGAGTATACAAATCTATGGGCTGAAATCAATAATATCGTCGTTGATGAAATCGATAAACACGAAGGGTTCATTCGAAATTTCCAAGATGATATGTACACATTTGCCATTTCTCGTGGCGCTTTGCAAGACATGGAAAACAATGGCTTTAGTGTGCTTGAGCGCATCCGTAAATTGCCTTCTCCTCGCCAAGTGCCTGCTACAATCAGTATTGGCATTGGCGAAAATGCAGGCTCTGTTAAGGATGTATCCGAACGTGCTCGTGCAGCCCTCGATATTGCCTTAGGGCGCGGTGGTGATCAGGTTTGTATTATGGATGGTGAAAGCACCCGCTTCTTCGGAGGTAATACGGCTGGTATTGAAAAGAATACGCGCGTTCGTGCTCGTGTAGTCAGTCAAGCCCTTCATGAATTGATGAATGATTCTGACAAAATTCTTGTTATGGGCCATCAACGTGAGGACTATGATGCATTAGGCGGCGCTATTGGCGTCGTATCGATTGCACGTGCTCTTGGCAAAGAGGTGCG
Source organism: Veillonella sp. T34266-5 (assembly GCF_002959815.1). Taxonomy (NCBI): domain Bacteria; kingdom Bacillati; phylum Bacillota; class Negativicutes; order Veillonellales; family Veillonellaceae; genus Veillonella; species Veillonella sp. T34266-5. Next base: position 40,269 of record NZ_PPCZ01000004.1, on the reverse strand, counting down.
ATTAGTACTTTCAAAAGAAACAAATGCCATCGACAAAATGGTACATGTTCTCGGGGAAGACGAATTTTGGAAAACTCATATCTTAACGCCTGCAGAAGCAAAATTGTGGGCCGATGCGAATACATTGGCCATCGTTTGTGACACGCATAGAACGCCGATGGTAGCAGCGCCAGAGGCTCTTGAAGTATCTGAGCGACGCATTGTCATCGACCATCATCGTCGAGCAGCTGATTTTATTGAAAATCCATTGCTTACGTATTTGGAACCGGCTGCATCATCTACGAGTGAGCTTGTAACAGAACTTGTACAATATGCAGGTGTTCCTGTAAAACTTTCAAAAGCGGAAGCCACAGGCATTTATGCAGGCATCGTTTTAGATACGAAGAACTTCGTTCAACAAACGGGGGCACGTACCTTTGAAGCGGCAGCGTTCTTGCGCCGTGCAGGGGCGGATATTGAAAAGGTTAAACAATTATTTATTGAAACCTTCGATTCTATCCAATTGCGTGCTAAAATGGTATTTGAAGCCAGTCGTACCGAAGGGATTGCTATTTCTGTAGCACCTGAAGGTTTGAAGGATATGATGGCATTGGCTGCACAGAGTGCGGATATGCTCATCAGTAATGAAGATATTGAAGCGGCCTTTGTGCTTTACCCATTGAATGACGGCGGTATCGGCGTTAGTGCTCGATCTAAAGGCAAGGTAAATGTACAGGTTGTAATGGAATCCTTGGGTGGTGGCGGTCACAGAACCGTGGCTGGTGCCCAATTACAAGGTATGACGATAGAGGAAGCGAAGGCAGCTATTCTAGATAAAGCACTAGAAGCCCTTCATTCCGCTGAAAAAGAGGAGGAATAACAATGAAAGTAGTATTGTTAGAAGACGTAAAAAAAGTTGGTAAAAAAGGCGAAATCGTTGATGTAAGTGACGCATATGGTCGTAATGTATTGATTAAAAAAGGCCTTGGTCTTGAAGGTACAGCTACGAATGTAAACAATGCTCGTCAAAAACAAGAATCCATTGCACATAACAAAGCAGTAGCAAATGATGAAGCTAAAATCTTGGCTGCTCAACTCACAAAGGTTGAAGTTACTGTTAAGGTTCGCATGGGTGAAGAAGGCCGCGTATTCGGTTCTGTGACTGCTAAAGATATTTCTGATGCAGCAAAAGCTCAATACAAGGTAGACATCGATAAAAAGAAAATTGAAATTAAAGAACCCTTAAAGACATTAGGTGTTCATGATGTAGTGGTTCGTGTACATCCAGAAATTACGAGCACTATCAAGGTTAACGTAGTCGCTGAATAATCTTCGAATCACCATGCTCACAGAGTGTGGTGATTCTTTTTGTGCATAGAAGAGGCGTGACGCACGCTTTCATAGGGAAGATACTCATATTCTAGTTAAGGGGAGAAGGACATGGACGTACGCATACCACCGCATAATGAGGATGCGGAAAAGGCCGTATTAGGGGCATTGCTGACAGATGGATCATCATCTGGCGAAGCCGTTGATTTGGTAACAAGTATCGTAGATCGTGATGATTTTTACCGTGATACGCATCGTATCATTTATGATGCTATTTTAAATCTTGTAAGAGGCAACAAGACGGTAGATTTCATTACGTTAAGTGAAGAACTAGAACGACGTAAAAAACTGGATACAGTAGGTGGCATTGCTTATATTACATCTCTTGCAAATGAAGCGACGGGCTATAATGTTGAAGAGCATGCGCGCATTATTGTGGAAAAAGCACAAATGCGACGTCTCATTGATGCGGGAAATAAAATCGTCGGTATGACCTATGCTGGTGAGGATGAACCATCCGTCATTATGAATAAGGCAGAACAACTCGTTCTTGATGTAGGTGGTCAAACACAATCAGAATCGACGTTTTCACCCATTGGTGATGTAGTTCTTATGAATATTGATAGACTTAGTAAGCTGCAACAACATAAGGGTTCTATTACAGGTGTACCAACTGGGTTTAAAGATCTAGACTTCATGTTGAATGGTTTGCAACGGTCAGACCTTATTCTCGTGGCGGCTCGTCCTGCCATGGGTAAGACCGCTTTCACCTTGAATATCGCTCAGAATGTAGCGATGGGGATTAAGCGGACCGTAGCATTCTTCTCTCTAGAAATGTCTAAGGAACAGTTGGTAGGACGTATTTTGTCCTCTGTGGCCGGCATTGAATCAGATAAGTTGCGCAAGGCTGACATGGACCCTAATGATTGGGGTAAGGTAATGGCCGCAGCGGATGAGATGAGCCAAGCGAACCTGTTCATCGATGATACGCCAGGCCTTACGGTGCAGGATATGCGCGCTAAGTTGCGCCGCCTCAAGGTAGAACATGGCCTTGATCTTGTCATTGTCGATTATATTCAGCTTATGCAAGGTCGTGGCTCCGGTAAGGGCAGCGAAAATCGACAACAAGAGGTATCCGAAATCTCTCGTAATCTAAAATTGATTGCCCGTGAATTTAATGTGCCTGTTATCGCCTTGTCTCAGTTGTCTCGTAGTGTTGAAAGCCGCCCAGATAAGCGGCCAGTATTATCTGACCTTCGTGAATCTGGTTCCCTTGAACAAGATGCGGATATCGTTATCTTCTTGTATCGCGATAAATATTACGATGAAAATTCTGAAATGGGTGATAAGGCAGAGGTCCTTATTCGTAAACATCGTAATGGTGCGGTCGGTAGTGTAAAACTTCTATTTATTGGCGAGTTAACACGATTCTTAGACACGGTAGACGAAGATCGGGTTGGCCCTGAACAATAAACGTAATCTGTCGTCGGGATACATACTTAGAATCAAAAAAATTCAAAGCACAAAGGTATCTATTATTAGAAATATGTCTAATGATAGATACCTTTTTTTAGTTAAAATTATTTGCATAATAGCAAACATACGTTTGAAAATACTGCGTATTTTTGTTATACTAATGATAGAAATTATGAGGATACTAATTTTGTGAAAGTCAATCCATTAGCGTTTTAAGGAGGTGTTGGTATGGGTTTAGCTGATACAGATCGGATGTATATGTGTATTGATTTAAAGAGCTTTTACGCATCCGTAGAATGTGCCGATTTAGGTGTGGATCCCTTTACAACACCATTGGTGGTGGCCGATAATTCGCGTGGCAAGGGGGCGATTACATTGGCCATCTCTCCAGCGCTTAAAAAGCTAGGCGTTAAAAATCGGTCTCGCTTATTTCAAATTCCTTCACATATTGAATACATCACGGTAAAGCCTCATATGAAACGGTATATGCAGGCGTCGGCGCAGATTTATGGGACGCTACTAAATTACATATCCCCTGAGGATATTCATGTGTATTCTATTGATGAATACTTTATAGACATCACGCCATATACGAATTTGTACAAGAAAACGCCTCGTCAGTTGGCTCAACTCCTGCTTGATGCGGTACTCGAGGCTACTCATATTTACGCTACTGTTGGCATTGGGACTAATTTATTCCTCGCTAAAATTGCCCTTGATATACTGGCGAAGCATGCGCCGGATTTTATAGGGTATCTTGATGAAAACCTTTTTAAAGAGCAAATTTGGCATCATCAGCCCATTACGGATATTTGGCAAATCGGCAGCGGTATTGCAAACCGCTTACGTAAATTTGGCGCCTTTGATTTGCATGGCATCACCCAAGTACCGGAACATAAACTGTATAAGGAATTTGGTGTGAACGCGGAGCTGTTAATCGATCATGCGTGGGGTCGTGAGAGCTGCACTATTGCCGATATTCACGCCTATAGACCGTCTAAACATTCCCTTTCACAAAGCCAAATTCTATTGCGCAATTATACGGCTGATGAGGCGCGATTGCCCATGCGAGAAATGGTGGAGTCCTTAGTCCTTGAACTGTTACAGATTAAGGCGGTTACAAAATGTATTCATGTTCATATCGGCTATGCAGCAGAGGATCTAAAGTCCACTGGTGGATCCAGAACCTTAGCACATTATACGGACTCATTTCAAGAGTTATGTCCAGCTGTACTAGCCTTGTTTGATAAATATAAACGGCCTCATGAGTTAATACGACGCATTGCCGTTAGTTTTGAAGCTTTAGTTAATAAGGCCGCTGTACCGACTGAAATGGACCTGTTTAGTAATGCATTAACGGATACAGCAGAGCAAGAGGAACATATACAGAAAACCATGCTGAATATTAAAGGACGTTTTGGTAAAAATGCTATCCTTCGTGCATCTAGCTTGCAAGAAGAAGGGACCATGCAGTTTAGAAATACATTGGTAGGCGGTCATAATGGAGAGTAGATTTTACAATAGGAATTGATGTATTGCGTGAGGGAAGGTATACATTCATGAAACATCGGATGTCGCGCTTGCAACGGGCTAAACAATTTATGCCCTTTGCGGCGTTAAAGGGATTTGAAACATTGCTGGCAACCGTAGCACGGCCTAAGGAGTCTCGTGTAGAGTTATCTGAGGATCAACTAGAGGAATTAAATCGTACAATCCAATCATTAACAGACGGAAATTTTGTGCGAGTCCTATATTACAACGGTCATTGTTATACGGAGTTGGTGGGCGCCATAGAGATGATAAATAAGACGGCCCATACTATGTCTATAGAGGGGGTTGAGATTACCTTTAAAGACATAAAAGAAATCAATCTTTATGAATAGAAATAGTCAAAACTATAACGTAAGAATATAGAATTAGCCCATGCGTATAGGTGATACGTATGGGCTGTTTTACGTCTTATTGATTTTGATAATTTTTCTTGACATATCGTATAGATTCTATTAAAATAACATATGAGTGAATATTCATATGTTATTTTAATTCATATAGGATGAAAGCTTTCTGTGCTTTCAAATATAGATAAAGGAGATATCATGGAAGAAACATTACTTCTAAAGGATTTGAACTGTGCGAACTGTGCAGCGAAAATCGAAGATCGTATCCGTAAAATGGATGTGGTAGAAACAGCTAATTTTACACTTGCTACACATCAATTAAAATTAACTGGGTCTTGGGAGGACCGTGAGGCTCTTAAGCGTGACATTCAAGACATCTGTGATGCTATCGAAGAGGGCGTAACAGTAGCTGATTACGAGCGTAAATCTAAAGCGGCTGTGGATGATGGCCGTGAAAACAATCAGGACAATGACGCTGTAACAATTGCAGTTATCGTAGTAGGTCTATTATTTATGATCTATGAAGCATTGACTTCCTTTGTTCCATCGATCGGATTGCCAGAGAGCATTGAAACTCCGATTTACTACGTGGCTTATGTACTCCTTGCTTTTCCTGTATTGCGTACAGCAGCGCGTAATATCTTAAAGGGTGAAATATTTGATGAAAACTTCTTGATGTCTATTGCTACATTAGGTGCCATCGCTATCGATGCATTACCTGAAGCGGTTGGTGTTATTTTATTCTACCGTATCGGTGAATTCTTTGAAGAAAAAGCAACAGATCGTAGCCGTACAGAAATCATGAACGCTGTAGATATGCGTCCTCAAGAGGTGCGCGTCGTAGATACATGCGGCGGTGGCGAAATTGTAGTTATGTCCCCTGAAAAGGTTGAGGTGGGCTGGACTATTGAAGTTCGTCCTGGCGATTTGATTCCTCTAGACGGTACGATTCTTGAAGGTGAAACTCGCGTCAATACGGCTCCTGTAACCGGCGAACCAGTACCTGTTCGCGCAGAACCAGGTACACAATTGATGTCTGGCTGCATCAATGAAACTGGACGTATTACGATGCGCGTCGATAAGGTTCTAGAAGAATCCATGGTTACTAAAATTCTTGATGCTGTTGAAAATGCAGCTGCATCGAAACCTAAAATCGATAAATTCATTACGCGCTTTGCTCGTGTATATACTCCAATCGTAGTAGCCCTTGCCCTTGCTGTTGCGATTATTCCATCCCTCATTACTGGCGAATGGCATAGATGGATTTATACAGCCTTAACATTCCTTGTTATTTCTTGTCCATGTGCATTGGTGCTAAGCGTGCCACTTGCATTCTTCTCCGGTATTGGTAACGCATCCAAACATGGCATCTTGCTTAAAGGTGGTCGTGTTATCGAAGCATTGGCTAATGTGAAAGCAGTAGCTCTTGATAAAACAGGTACTATTACATCTGGTGAGTTCAAAGTTCACAACGTAGAAACTGTAGGCTCCCATGTAAGTTCTGGTCAATTATTATCCATGGCGGCAGCTATTGAAGCTGTATCTACACATCCAATTGCAACAAGTATCGTTGCTGAAGCAAAAGATCAAGGTCTTACAGTGGAACCTTCCGATTTCGTTCAGGAATTAGCTGGCGAAGGCATGGTAGGTATGGCAGATGGTCAACAAGTACTTGTTGGTAACCGTCGCCTTATGGAACGCTATGATGTACAAGGCTATCCAACAGAACCTGCTGAATACGGTACAGAAGTTCTTGTAGCCGAAGGTAATACATACCTTGGCCGTATTATCATCGCCGATGAAGCTCGTCCGGATTCTGCTGAAGCGATTGCTGATCTTAATCGTCAAGATATTAAAACTGTTATGCTTACTGGTGATGCTGAAGCAAGCGCTAACTATATCGCCAAAGAAACGGGTGTAAGCGCAGTACGTGCTCAACTATTGCCTCAAGATAAATTGTCCGTTGTTCAAGATATTCGCTCTGAATATGGTCCTACCATGTTTGTAGGCGATGGCATCAATGATGCGCCAGTTCTTGCTGGTGCTGACGTAGGTGGTGCGATGGGTAGCGGCGCTGATGCGGCTATCGAAGCGGCCGACGTTGTGTTCATGCGTCCATCTTTGACCGCTATTGCACATATTCTTGATTTATCCAAATCAACATTGCGCGTGGCTTGGCAAAACGTTGTATTCGCCATTGCTGTTAAAATCCTTATCATGTTGCTTGGCATCTTAGGCTATGCATCCATGTGGTGGGCTGTATTTGGCGATACAGGCGTATCCATCCTTTGTATCTTAAACTCTGTCCGCATCTTGAGTAGAAAATAATACTGATAGATAATAAACTGCTCCTACATTGTATTAGGCAATGAGGAGCAGTTTTTCTATGTAAAACTTTCACAAGAGAATTGAATAGTACACCTAAATAGTATATAATTTTAAAGATGAGATACAGTATTTTCGCTCGGAAGGAGGGATAACATGATTACGGTGTACAAGCACATAGAAGAAGAATTAGTAGCCGATTACACGGTATCAGATGCCACAAAAGGTTCATGGGTAAATTTGGTGAACCCAGACCCCGATGAGTTATCCCTTATCAATATCCTGACGGAAATTCCTACAGACGTATTAAAGACCGCCCTCGATATGGAAGAACGTTCTCACGTGGAGTTAGAGGACAATTATATCTTTGTTGTTATCAACATTCCTGTTGTTCGCGGCAATGATATGTACGATACGGTGCCACTTGGTATCTTTTTGACGCCAGATTTCTTTATTACCATCTGTTTAGAAGAATCTGAAGTGCTCTATCCGTTTATTTCTAATCAGATTTCTACGTTCTATACGTATAAAAAGACTCGTTTCTTGTTCCAAATTCTATATCGCACGGCGACCATGTTCTTGCGTTACTTGCAACAAATCAACCGTCGTACCGACGATATCGAAGTCCAATTGCGTCATACTACAAAGAACAAGGACTTCTTCCAATTGTTGGAATTACAAAAATCCATGACATACTTTACGTCCGCTTTGCGTACGAATGGTACCGTTATGGAACGTTTATTGCGCTTGCGTGGTCACAGTTCCTATAAACACCTTCTCAAGATGTATGAGGAAGATGAGGATCTATTAGAGGACGTTATCATCGAGAATAAACAGGCCATCGAAATGGTTGAAATGTATTCTAATATCTTGATGAACATGATGAACGCCTTTACATCCATCATTTCAAACAACCTTAATATGGTTATGAAAATGTTGGCAGCCTTGACGATTACCCTGGCCGTACCGACCATCATCTTTAGCTTGTGGGGGACCAACGTGCCATTGCCGTTTCAAAACGATGAAAATGGTTTCTTCGAGGTTGTGGGCATCTCCGTGGCCTGTTCCATCGTGGCCATTATTGGCATGTGGAAAAAAGATCTTTTCTAAGATAATAACTATAATAGATATGCTGAAAGCTGGCTTTAGGCCAGCTTTTTTGTCTCTCATATAAGTAGTTCTACATGGGAGATATCTGAGGTTACCTCTATTCAATTGTTGCACACTTCAATACAAATCTGCTATAATATACCATTATGGAGAGGTGTCCGAGTGGTTTAAGGAGCTGGTCTTGAAAACCAGTGACTCCGCAAGGGGCCGTGGGTTCGAATCCCACCCTCTCCGCCATTCAATTTTATACTTATAGTATCAAAAGCAGTATTACTGGTCATTTGACCGACCGCTTGGCTATTGCCACTCTGAGTCGGGCGACTAGTAGTACTGCTTTTTTGTACGCTTTATTAATAGATAACCTTAATTGTCACTACATTTGCAAGTGGCTAGATAGATACTTCAGCAAGTAACTAGCACATATAAAAAAGACGGTATTCGCAGTACCGTCTTTTTTCTTTTGCGTTAAGCAATGTTAGTTATTCATTTCCTTAGTCAACTATTATAGTACATCGGATACTTAATTTTGTAAAGTATTAGATATTCACTCATTATGTTTGAAAAACTCTTTCTATTTATAGTATGATAGCTCTATATGTTATTTTTCTATAGAAAGGAGCTCGTATGAGTAGAATTGGTTTCTCGCGAACTCAGATTTTAATTCTCGTCAGCGTTTGGCTAACGTTTTTGATTAGCTTTGTTATGCGCCTATCCTGGGCGTCATTGATGCCGATTGTCAATGAAGCATTGAATTTTACGCCACAAATGGGGACGACCTATTTATCCGCCTTTTACATGGGCTATGCCATCATGGTATTACCAGGTGGTATCTTAGCGGATAGAATCGGCTATCGATATACTATATTAGTTAGCTTACTCGCCATGGCAGTTATTACCGCATTGATGAGCACCATTGATAATTACACCTATGGATGGGTGTTGCGTTTCTTACTAGGTATTGTATCGGGGCCTGTACAGGCCTCTTGCTTGAGTGCCATTGGGGATTATTTTGGTCCTAATCAACGTGGCGCAGCCGTTGGTATTTTCATGTCTTGTACATCACTTGGGGTGACGACTGTAAATTTATATGCCCCTTATGTAGCAACTAACTATGGTTGGCAAAATGCATTCCTCTTAACTGCTATGTTGCCAATTCTTATCTTTATACTTAGTTACTTTACAGTGCGTAAGCCAAGTGCTGAAATTCTAGCTCAACGTGAAGCGGAGGCTCATGTCGAAGCGGTTCCTGTAGGGGAAAAGCCATCCATAAAAGAAAACTTGATTCACGTGTTAAAAAATCGCAATATTCGTTGCCTTGCGTTTGCTGGCTTTTTCGCTACCGGTGCTACATGGGCGGTGGCTCAATGGTCAAACTTGTACATGGTAAAACAACTAGGGGTTAACGCCATCTATGCAGGTCATGTTATGTCCGCTTTTGGCTTGGCTGCACTTATTGCAAAGCCAACCATCGGTATTTTATCCGATATTTTGCCGATTAAGAAAAATCATTTAACGGCACTCGTTATGTTCTTATTTGGACCGGCCTTAATACTCTTTGCGAGCACCACAAACCCAGATATGCTCTTTATTACAGGTCCAATTCTTGGTATTGGCGCATTCATGCACAGTGCGTTGACGAATGCTCTCGTTGTACAATCAGCAGAACCTCACTTGCGAGGCACTACGGCAGGCTTTGTAAACTTATTTAATCAAATCGGTGTTATGTTGGCGCCTATGATTTTAGGTAGTATGCTAACTGCAACTGGTAGCTATAAATCTGCATTGATGACCCTTGCTATTGCACCAGTTATCGGTGCCGTTGCCTTGTTCTTTGTAAGACTAAAAAAATAAATTTCCCTTGTGAAAGCCATAAAACAAACCCTCATCAATAACGATGAGGGTTTTCGTGTTTCTAAATGTTTTTGTAAATAATAATTAATGAGGACCTTGACCACCGCCACGGCCACCATCTCCGCGACCACCGCCATTACGACCGCCGTTGTCACGATTACCATCGTTGTGATGACTATCGCGATTAGGGCTATTAGGCGACATGTCAGCATGACCGCGTCCATGACCATTATCGTTAAGATTCCGGCTATCACGATTCTTGTTATCTTTAAAACCTTGAGGGCCAGGAGGTCCTTGTCGATCTGGAAGAGCCATATTTTGATTAGATGGTTGGAATTTACCCGTTTGAAGTGCATTTAAATTTGGTGAGAAGCGCCCACGGTCACCTAAGCTATCTGGGTTAGGTCCGCCTACATGACCTGGTTGCAAGCTTGGTTGCATATTAGTTGGAGGTGCTGGAGGTGCTGGTATAACACGATCCATTGGTGTAGAAATAACAGCATCTGTAGGAGGCATGAGACCAAATAATACGGCCCGTGTTTGTTGATCGACTACAGGAGGGAATACTTGAGGTGGAATATATGGATTATCATATGTATAGGTAATCTTTTCCATCTCTTTAGACGTATTATAGATAAATTCCCCAATGCGTTGTGATGGGCTATTTGGCGCCGCCACATGTTGTCCATAATCCTTTGCTAACCGTTGTTGCGGTAATGTATCGATAGGATACCCATTTTCCGCATAGAATGTTGGTTTAGATATTTTCCACGCAGTCATCGTTACCGGTGCATTAGGTTGTTGTCTATAAAATGTGAAGTTTGTATCATAGTCTGCAATTACGTTATTTTTAGTGTATAAGCTCAATAGTCGAGCCTGTACCGTTTTATAATTAGAAGCCGTCTGTTTTGTATGAATTGAGCTAAGGTCGACATACATATGCTCGGTATCGCTAGAATACGCTAGCTGATACTGAGTGGGCTTTTGCTCTATTTCGTATTGTGATATGGCAAATCCCGATTGCGAGGTACACAATAGGGTTCCCACGAGAGCTAATAAATATTTCATTATAATTCTCCTCTCCATGTGAAAAAAGTGTACCATGGTGTACTTAAGAATACATGAAAATGAGTAACATATTGTACTTTATACATATATATTTTACAATGTAGATGAATTAATGTACAGGGAGGAATTTATGAATATAATATGTTTTGGAGATAGCATCACCCGTGGATATGATGTGAGAGACGGTCTCGGCTGGGTTGAGCTATGTAGCGCCGCACTACCCGCATATCATATGGAAAATCACGGCATCGATGGACTATCTGTGCAAGGTTTAATCAATTATTTAGAATCCTGGTGTATCGACAAGTCCTATGAGGAGAATCGATATATATGCATTATGTGTGGTACAAACGATATTTTGCAAAATCGCGATAGTGACTATGTATATAACAAGCTCATTAAAGCCGCTACCATAGCTAGTGACAAGGGTCATGTTATCATGGGCCTTGAAACACAAATCGATAGTGAAATGGACGGCCTTAATCATGTGGTAGTGGAAGTAAACCGTCGTCTACAAGAATATGCAAGAGAACATGGCTTACAAACTATCGATTTTTACAGCGTCCTTCATGAAGCCGATCAAATAGGACAAATCGTATTTGCAGGAGAGGTTCATCCAAATGAGCGGGGCTATCGCTTAATGGCCTATAAGGCATTAGAAACATTTACACGATTATAGTAGAAAAGAGCACGTTCCCGTAGGATGTGCTCTTTTCTTTATGTGTAGTGCTCGACATAAGTCGTACACTGGAGGTCTATTATTTTTGTTTGGATGTTTTGTCAGCTGCAGCGTGTGCAGAAGCTGCGATAGCGTAAGCGGTACCTTTTACAAGTTCATAAGTTTCACCACTGTTACCAGAAACCGTTACAGCTGCTACCGTATCATCAGTAATTGCGAACATAGCTGTTGCATATGGATGTTGTGCACCATTTGGAACTGTTACTGCGCCGGATTTTACAACGATGAAACGACCGTTATTGTTGTATACATCGTAATTAGCAGCTTGTTTTACGCCATCATAGCTTTCATTATAAGCAAACAATGTGGAAACTTCACCCAATGTTACTTGTCCAGATTGTTGCATAGCGCGTAATTTAGATGCCGCTACGGATGTAGGTTGTGTCATATTAACAGTAACACGTAAGGATGTGTTGTTTACAATTGCTTCTGTAATAACATTTGTTGTAAATACATTAGCGATGCCATTACCAGCACGGTTGTAAGAACTTGCAGTTTTAACTTGGTAACCATTTGTATAAGCTGGTAAATCGAATGTATAAGAACGGCCATTCAACAATACATCAAATGCGTTCAATTGGTTATTTCTGTATGTGGATACATAACCGCTGCCGCTTTTGCTGAAAGTAAGTGTAGCTGGTGCATCTACAGCTTGTTGTTGAGGTGCATTAGGGCTTGGAATTGGATCCATGATTTGCATGCCTACAACTGTTGTTTGTGGAGCCACGAAGATTGGGTCGCCTAATTCTTTGGAAACAGGCATTTGTTGGCTCATATCACCTGCTGTATATGGTACAGCTGGTAATGGGGAATAGTTAGGACGTGGAGGCATTGCTACATAGCTTGCTTGTGCAACAGGTGCACTGTTTATAGGTGTGTATTGATATTGAGCTTGTTCTGCTGCAGCGCGTTCATAAGCGCGTGCATTTGCATCCATAGATGCGGCAAATGCAGAAAAAGAAACTGTTGTTGCTGCCAATACAGCAAATGCCGTTGCAATTCGTTTTGTATTCATAATAAAGACTCCTAATCTCACATTTTTACAAATAACACTTCATCTATGTTTCATTATACATGATGAGTGTTAATATGTAAATAAAATATAAACAAATTTAATTTTTTTAATTTTTGTAAACAGAATAAGGGAAAAATGAGAATTTGTCAAATACAATTTTAATATTCCATGGTGTACAATAGTATATATATTTATATGTCGTATAAAGTATCCGTGCTATATATTTTGTTTTAGGGATGATGAAATATAAGCAAAACTACTAAATATAAGCATTGTTGTGGGAGGTAGTATGAGTATTACCATGTATTATGGTCGCGCTGGTTCCGGTAAGACCCGTGCCGTATATGAACGCATTCGACAAGTTATCACTGAATGCCCAGGTGACCCTATTATTTTGCTCGTTCCAGAGCCAGCCACCTATCGCGTGGAACGGGAACTTGCGGAATTTATGCCTCAAGGAGGCTTTACGACGGTCCGCGTCGTTGGCTTTGGCCGATTGGCCTATCAGGTATATCAATCGATAGGCAATGTAAAGGCTCAGCAACAGAGTATATCTCAATTGGGGAGAACCATGTTGCTAAGCCTTGTGATGAAACGAAAAGGAGCTGAATTAGGCCTGTTGTCGCAAGCCGCTAAACGGCCAGAGTTTTCAGCGGTATTGCAAGGTTTATTTTCCGAGTTTCGCTCATTTCGCATTGGACCTGATGAATTAGAATCTGGTGCACAGCGCGTATCAAATGGTGTATTACAGAAAAAGCTACAGGAATTGGCACTATGCATGTCGGCCTACGAAGAGGAATTGCAGCTTCATGGGCAAATTGATGGGGACCCTATCATGGACCTTGTTCATGCATTGCCACAGTCTCCATTGATGGAAAACTGTCATGTCTTTGTCGATGGATTCCACTGGTTTACACCGGTTCACTTTGAGCTGTTATATATGCTCTTTGATCTTGCTGTAGAATCTGTAATCACCGTCGATTTACCAGCTGACCCTAAACGTATATTGGCTAATAAAGGTCGTCATGGCATCTTTAATCGCTCCGTTGAAATCTTGGAAAATCTCCATAAGGAATATGGAACGAAATTGTCCTTTCAGTCTTTTACAGGGCATAGAGGGACACCTGTGTTGCAATCTTTAGAGGAAAATTTCTTTCACGGTAAGCACAATACTACGGCTGAACATATACCGCTTGTAAGTGCCTATAATCGGGAACGCGAAGCGGATTGGGTGGCTCGTGATATCCTTTCCTATATTGAAAGCAGCCCTAATGCACGCTACCGCGATGTATGTATTATGCTCCGTGAATCGGAGACCTATGGCGATACATTAGAGAAGGTATTTACCCGCTATGGGATACCTCATTTTGGAGACCGTCAACGACCTATGAATAATCATCCGCTTGGAGAATTGATGACGGACTTGCTCGGTATCGTTAAGCATAGTTATAGTCGAGATGGTATGTTTCGTTTATTAAAAACGGATTTGACGCCTCTTACTCGTGAGGAGGTAGATGAATTAGAAAACTATGTTCTTGAGTTTGGTATTGACCATTTACAGTGGGAACGGGATACTTGGTCCTATATGCGCCGCGTATCGGGGCTTTCAGACGAGGAACAACCGGATGCACTGAGACGTGAGCGTGTGAATGCATCGAGACAGACCATCATGGATATTTTGATACCTTGGTTTGATTTTGCCGCGTCCAGCGACGCGCATACAGGTGTGGAATGGTGTAAACACATCTACAGAGTCCTCGAAGAATTACAAGTGCCTCAGCGCCTCTATGAATGGTCCTTAGAAGCTGAGCGAGATGGCGATTTAGAATCCAAGGCCAGTCACGAGCAAATGTACAATGCGGTCATCGGATTCCTCGATGAAATGATGGTCCTCACCGATACGGAAACATTGACGTTAGATGAAATGATAGCCCTCTTAGAAGAGGCCCTCGATAATGTTCATTACTCCATGATTCCTCCGTCTCTCGATCACATAGCGATTACAACCATAGAACGGGCGTACAGTCAATCGTGGCCTCGGGTCTATGTGATGGGTCTTAATCAAGGTGTGTTCCCACAAAACATGGGCGATGAAGGTTTGATTAAGGATAGAGAACGAGAAGCATTGGCTGAGGCGGGTATCGTTCTTGCAGAAGGCGCCTTGCCGAAGGCGTTTAATGAAAATTTCCTTCTTTATTTAGCGATGACGCGGGCCGAGCAGCATTTAACCATATCCTATGCAGGTTCCAATGATGAAGGGGAAGGACTTGAAAGTTCCCTCGTCATTAAACGATTACAATCCCTCGGTTTCTGTACGTCCCCTATAGAGGTTCCTTTCACCATTCAAGATGGTACAGAAGATGAATACTTATGGCGTCCATACCAAAGTCTATCCCTATTATCTGAACGTTGGGGCGCTTTGTTTAGTGGCGTACCTGTGTCACCACTATGGTGGGGCCTTTATAACTGGGCTCGCCATGATGGGGCCTACAGACCACGCTTAGAGGACGTGAGCCGTGGTATTCGCGACAATAATGATGTACCTGTTATTGCGCCGGAATTAGTAACTGGTCTGTTCCTCAAACGAGGCTATATGTCTGGGTCGGTAACGCGCCTTGAAAAATATCGTCAATGTCCGTTTAAATTCTATGCTCAATATGGTTTGAAATTAGAGCCTCGCAAGGTTCGTTCCTTTGGAGCCCCTGAAATTGGTACCTTTTTACATGCCAATTTGGAGCGGTTAGGAACGCAACTATTATCCGAGCATAAGCAATGGCGCGATTTAGACGAAACGGCACAACAAGAATTATGTGCCCGCGTAGCAGCGGATATATTAGAAGAAAACCGTTATGATGAGGATGAAAAGACAGCCTATGATAAGGCTATTGAAGAGCGCGTTGTGAGAACATTACAGAAAACGGTATCGCGCCTTGTCGATTGGTCTAGCCGGTCCTCCTTTGATACGATGTATTTAGAACAGGACTTTGGACGTCCCAATGGGTGGGACTCCATTAAGGTATCCCTTGGAGAGGACCGTTATTTACGCTTAGTAGGGCAAATTGACCGTATTGATGAATATAATCGTGATGGTCATACGTATGGCATGGTTATCGACTATAAATCGGGTAGTACATCGGTTAATGCACAAGAAATCTATTATGGCCTAAAATTACAATTGATGACCTATCTGTTGGCATTAGAATCGGCTTATAAGAAACACCATGATCAACCGATGACACCGGCCGCTGTGGTGTATACGTATGTAAAAAATCCACGAACGCCAGCGGGTGAGCCTGTGTCTTATGAAGAGGCCAAAGCCTTGGCGGATACAAATGGGGCCCTTAATAATAAAGGGTATTTTACAGACGATATCGACATGTTGGAAAAGATGGATAAAAATTTGCTCACCTATAAGAGCAAGGGCCCTTATGTGCCCGTTCGTATTACCGGGAAGGGAACCATCCATTCTGGGGATATGAAAATTGTTAAATCCTCTGGCGACTTTGATATCATGTGCCGCTATACGGAATCGATTATGGCGGACACCGGCTCTGCCATCGGTAAGGGTGAATTCCCCATTGCTCCGTATCAGTTGAATAAGGCCATTCCTTGTTCCTACTGCGATTACAAGACGGTGTGTCGCTTTGATAATGAGCGCAATCAATATAATTATTTGAGTGCTCTAAATGAGGCGAACGCTCTTGAAAAAATGCGCCATGCCCTCAATGGTTCATCTGGACAGACTGAGGCTAACGCTGATTTTTGTGAAAGTTCTAATACCGATAGCTCTATGACAGGAGGTGACGACAATGGGCGTTAAATGGACACCGGAGCAGGAATCTGCCATCATGTCCCCAAAGGATAGTAATTTAGGGGCCCAAACCTTGCTTGTCGCCGCTGCTGCTGGTTCTGGCAAAACGGCGGTTCTTGTAGAGCGTATTATTACGCGGTTAAAAGATATGGAGAATCCTTTATCCGTACAAGAACTGATGGTTGTTACCTTTACAAAGGCTGCTGCCGCTGAAATGAGCGCTCGTATTGGCGTCGCCTTAGCTAAGGCCATGGAATCCACCGATGATAAAGCGTTACAAGCGCGCCTAGAGCGACAGCTTAATCTATTGCCATCGGCACATATTTCGACATTGCACTCCTTCTGTCAGTGGGTGATTCGCTCTTATTTTTATAAACTAGATATTCCTCCTACAGCCCGCATTGGCAACGAAGCGGAAATGGCCCTCTTAAAACAAGAAGTGTTAGAGAACCTTTTGAAAGAGGCTTATGAACATAATACATATGGTATTTTTGACCTATCTGATTTCTTTAGTGATGATAAATCTGATGCAGGGTTGCAAGATAAGGTGCTCAGTCTCTATGAATTCGCCATGTCTCAATCGAATCCTGACGGGTGGATGCGCCATGCCGTAGAACCATATAAGGCCGCTCAAGAGCAGGATTTACGAGATACCTTATGGGGCCGTGCTATGTGGAATGACCAACAGGCCGAAATCGACCGCATTGCAGACCGCATCGAACAGATGGAACCTTTACTTGAAAGTCCTGTAGGCCCTAAGAAATGGGACAAGGTGTACCAAGAACAATTAGCCGCATTAGCCCAATTAAAAGGGGCAGAGACCTGGTCCGATATGGTCGACGTATGCCGTAATTTAGATACCTTTACAAAAGCAAGTTTTACAAGCCTTGGCAAAGCCTTAGAAAAGGGAGAAGTCGATGGTGCGTTAGCAGACGAATTTAAATCGCTAGGCTCTCAAAACAAGGATAGCTTAAAGGGTATGAAAAACGGTCTATTCCATATTGATGAATCCGTTCTGCAACAGCAATTTAAAGACCAATATCCGCTCATTCATAACCTTGTAGAATTGACTATCGCCTTTCACAAAGCCTATGACGAGGCTAAAAAAGAGCAAGGCATCATGGACTTTAGCGATTTGGAACATCTCTGCTTGGCACTCCTTGTGGAACCAGGCACAGAAGATGATCCAAAACCATCCGAAGTGGCCCTTGAGTTACAGGATACGTTTAAAGAAATTATGGTGGACGAATACCAAGATACGAATGGTGTACAGGAAACCATTATTAACCTCATTTCCCGCGTGGATAATCGTTTTTACGTAGGCGATGTGAAGCAGGCCATTTATAGTTTCCGTATGGCGGATAGTTCGTTATTTATGAACAAGTATAATACGTATGGGCTCATGAATGATGCCGTTGAGCGCCGCATTGATTTGGCGAAGAATTTCCGGTCTCACGAAAATATTTTGGCCACTACGAATTTTATTTTCTACCAAATTATGACCCAAGAGGCAGCGGAGCTTGATTATGGAGAAAAAGAATCGCTTATACCGGGCCGTATCGTAGAAGAGGCTCCATCCGATTGGGTGGGCGGTGCTGTAGAATTACATCTCTTGGATACGAGCGATACGAATCGTTCTGACGAAACCGATGGTGATTCCGAAACCGCAGGCGATGAACCGGAGAACAATGAGCGAGAACTGGATTTTATCATCCAAAAAATCAAAGAATTACACGCCTCGAAGAAACAGGTGCAAAATGCGGATGGCTCGTTCCGCCAAATTCAATGGCGTGACTTTGCCGTACTGCGTAGGTCCCTTGCTGGGTGGGGTACACGGGCCGTAGCAGCTATGCGCCAAGCCGGTATTCCAGCCGTTGTTAATGAACGAGATGGCTATTTTGAAGCGCAAGAAATCCAATTGCTCTTATCCTTGTTACAAATCATCGACAATCCTGAGCAGGATTTGCCGATGGCCGCCGTATTGCATTCAGGACTTGTAGGGCTTGATGCCAATGAACTCGGTGCATTGCGCCTTACCAGGGACGGCTCTTTATGGTCTGTTATGCCTCTCTATGCAGAACAGGCTCAAGATGAACGATTGTTGCAATTCACCGCTCATATCGAGCGTTGGCGCACATTGTCTCGTCGTCATGGTGTAGCAGATCTATTGTGGGATATTTACGAAACATTAGATTACGTGAACTACGTAGGCGCCATGCCGAATGGCCTCGTGCGTCGCGCCAATGTGATGGCCCTCTATGAACGGGCTAAAGGGTTTGAATCCTCCGGATTCCGAGGGCTCTTTAGGTTCCTTCGCTTTGTTGAAAGCTTACGCGATAGCAATCAAGATATGGCCGTTGCCAATGTAGTTACCGAAGCAGATGACGTGGTGCGCCTTATGACCATCCACAAGAGTAAGGGCCTTGAATTCCCTGTTGTATTCCTGTCTGGCGTACAAAAGAAGTTCAATACCATGGACTTCAATTCACCATTATTGGTCGATAAAAATGGCGGTATCGGATTAAAGGGTTATTACCCAGACATTCGCGTATCCTATCCGTCCATGCCGTGGCTCTATTGTAAATCCATTAAATCGGATGCCATGAAAGCCGAAGAACAGCGTATCCTCTACGTTGCATTGACACGGGCACGGGATAAGCTATTCTTGATCGGATATATTAACAAGGAAATCAAAAAGGAAAAGGGCATTGGCGCTCATATAAAACATGCGGCCTTGACGCAGACCCAAGCATTAGGTGCCGATCTAATCAAAGCTGGTAATTCCTATTTGCATTGGCTACTCATTGCCTTTGCCCGTCATCTAGATGGGGGTACACCACTTCGTAATATCATTGAACTCGAAGGAGAAACAAATTTTGATTTGCTGGACCGTCAATGTCAGGTAAAGGTAGAGATTCATGATGGTTCTCTCTATGGAGATTTAGATTACAAGGCTGATGTGGATGAAACGACCATCAATACGGTTCGCGTATTAGGTAAGGTAAATGATGTAGAATTGCCAGAGAAAATCGTACAGCGCTTTGCTTTCACCTATCCAAATCTTGTAGCAGCCAAGACGACGGCTAAGATTTCTGTTAGCGAATTGAAACGACGATTTGCCGAACGTGATGCGGAGGCAGTATCGGCTACGGTATTAGATACAAGTATTCCTGCTATTAGTGAAATAGAGATAGCCGATTCCGTATTTGGACGCAAGCCGATGGCCATTGCTGACGCTGAGGAAATTGTAACGGGTGCGCAATGGGGCACATTGATGCATGAAGCGATGCAATGGCTACCTGTTAAAAAGTATACGCAAACATCCATGACAGATATGCTCGATTCATTGCAAGCAGAAGGTAAATTTAGTGATGAGGAACGCAGTCTATTAAGTGATCGTAGCTTATATGGATTCTTTAACTCTGATCTTGGACAGCGTCTCATTGCATCAAAACGAGTGGAACGAGAATTGCCGTTTAGCATGCTCTTTGACGGTAATCAGGTATATCCTGATGTAGAGAATGGTGAGCGTCTATTCTTACAAGGTATCATCGATACGGCCTTTGTAGAAGATGATCAATGGGTCCTCGTGGACTATAAGACAGACCGCGTTAAGAGTGGAGACGAGCTCATTCGTCGCTATAAAATACAAATGGACCTCTACAAAGAGGCCCTAGAACGATTGACAAATATGCCTGTGAAAGCAAGTTATATTTATAGCTTCCGCTTACATGAAGCGGTCCTGTTGTAAGCATATATAAGATAATCGACTTAGCATAATACGAACCCCCTTTACTGATTTATCAGCAAAGGGGGTTCGTATCGCTTAGAGAAGCGGCTTTTTCTTTTGATGTTTTGTCGGTGCAAATACCTTGAGGACCCGTGGTAATACCTCAAGGTCTACAGGCATATAAGGACCTGCGTCACCATCCATGTTGGTTGGTAAATTATCTATATTGCTCAATAATTCGATATGAGCTTTTTTGACTGTTAATGTCGTTGTATTGCTAGAGTTATAGATGGCACCACTTAGGATAAGAGGTAGAACCTTGAAGATGTCGAGGATGAAGTATTCCTTAAAAATAACGAGGCGCATATACCCATCGTCTACGGAAGCCTCTGGCATAAAGCGTTCAAAACTAGACACTACGTTGGTGAGTAGGGCTAATACAAGTGGTGATTTACAAATGAAATCATCATCTTCCGTTTGAATGCGGTATGTATAGTCCTTTGTAGTGAAGAGGGCTTGACCGGCGCGCAAGAAGTAGGCCAATGGACCTAAGATGCGCTTTTCCTTTGGCGTTACTTCTTCGATAACCTTCGGAATGACACCGGCTGCAATATTATTGCAGAAGTATTTATCATTGCAGCGACCAATATCGATGGAGCGAACTTGGTTGATATCGAGGCGGCGAATCGCCTCTAATGGTCGTTGTGGAATGCCGAGAGCACGAGACATATCGTTGACGGTTCCTACCGGAATAAAGCCAAAGGTTGCTTTGAAACCGCCTTGAGCGATACCATTTACCGTTTCGTTAACGGTACCATCGCCACCCATGCAGAAAACGGCGTCAAAACCATCTTCACAAGCGGCCTTTGCAAAACGGGTTGCATCGTCGGCACCGGTGGTAAATTTAACTTCAATTGTGTCAAAAAGGGTGCTCAATTTCCACTGTAAATCAAGGGCGTATCGGCGTGCTGCACCGCCGCCAGATACAGGGTTAATGATAACCAAACAACGACTCATAGGGGTAACTTCCTCACTTTTTAACTGTGACTATCTTGAAATTGACAGTCATATGTACGGGACTTATAATTATAGGGTATACAATTATTATATATACATGTGTTCGTATATAAAAATGCTTACATTCTATTATACTCATTTTAGGCGTTCATTGAAAGTATGAAAGCGTGTAAACATTAGAGGGGACCTAAGGCTAGAAATATGACAAAAGACGTGAAGGGTACAAAAGAACCAAAAGATGTGTATCATTTTTCCGCTGTAGATTCAATTGAACGATTGCCTTTAAGTGAACAAGTTTATGTGACCTTGAAACAGGCTATTTTAACAGGGGAGCTATTACCGCAAGAAAAACTAAATGAAGTTAAGATCGCAGAACAGCTCAAAGTCAGTGCAACGCCAGTTCGCGAAGCTTTCAGAAAATTAGCAAAAGATAATCTTGTTGTTATCGTGCCGTGGAAAGGTGTCACTGTTAAAGCAGATACACCGGAAGAAATCGTGGCGCTATATCAATGTCGCGAGGTTATGGAAGGTTTGGGGGCGCGTTTGTGTGCTCGTCACGCTACGCCAGAACAAGTGGCAGAGCTTAAGGAATTATGCAAGGAAATGCATGCTATTGAGGACGCTACGGCACGCGTAGAGGTTAATAGCCGATTCCACAGCATGATCGCTCAATTCTCGGGCAATGATCGCGTTGTTGATTACTTAGCCGATTTCCGTGAACGAGTAAATCGCGATATGTATTTGAGTTCCTTCAATGCAGTGCGCACACACGATTGTGACGATGAACATGATCACATTGTAGATGCCATTGAACGTCACGACGAAGTAGCTGCAGAAAATGCGATGCGCAAGCATATCAATAATGCGTTTATCTTTAAACGGGCTAATGCGGAATTACAAGACAAGAACTTGAACGAAGTATAAAAACTACATAGACATAGTAAAAAGGACCCTAGATAGGGTCCTTTGTTTTGCAAAGTCATATATAAGATATTGTAAGGGGGTTATCTTTTATATATGTTGTACGTGTTAAGTAGGAATTACTTTATCTTGTTAATCTAATTTTTGAAAGGTTATATAATGTTGTTTTAATTGAATAGAAGAGAGTGTAATAAAGAATTAATTTTGTCTCTATTCATATGAGGTCTATTGATTAGAGACGTTTTTTTAGTTCCAAAAAGCGCTGGTGTGCTAGTCGGAAAAATTCGACTCTTTCATAATGTTTTGAAAGATGTCTATTACAGGATTTATAGTCTTGCGTACGAAGATGTAGCAATTGACTGGTAGAAACATTGAGGCAATAAGCAATTTTAAATACTACCTCGATGGATACGCCTGATATTCCGTATCCACATTCTAATTTACTCAAATAGCTGCGACTAATGCCTACGACATCGGCCAATTGTCGTTGTGAAATGCCCATCGACGTTCGCAGGGTAGAGATTTTGTGACCCAAGCACATATACTGTTGCTGAAATTTTGGGTCTTGATAATGATTCCGTCGGTAGGCCGGCATTGTAAGTGTAGGATCCTTCATAAGACCTCCTTTCCGATCCCTACCTTGTGCTTTTAGTATACTTAGCAAATACATTGTTGACTAATACGTAATATGTGATAATTATTATGTATATATGATAATTACACGAATCGTTAATTTTATGGAGATCTATTATGGAAAAATATATAGCTATCGCCTGCGGCGGTGCTCTTGGTGCACTAGCGCGAACAGTGGTAGGGGAATGGGTAATGGCACGATTGGGACCTTATCCTTTTGGTACGATAACGGTCAATTTAATCGGTTGTTTGATCATAGGCATTATTTTAGGTGCCTATGTGTGTAGACCGGATTGGCCTCAATGGGTTCGGTTCTTCTTAGTCGTTGGTGGACTTGGTGCCTTTACCACATTTTCTACATTTGCCTTTGAGCTTTTACAGCTCTTAACATCTGGTGATGTTACAGATGTTCTATTCTATGGGGCAGTGCAAATCCTTGGCGGTTTAGCTCTCTGTGCCATCGGTATGTGGATTGCTAAACTCGTATGTGCATAATTGCATATTAACCGCTATCATTCATATGATAAAGTAAATGTATTGCTATATATTACGTTTGATATACATAAGATAGAATAAATGTTGAAAGGTTAGATTATGAAAGAAATAAGAGTACAAGATGCCGTAGGACATGCCTTGGTACACGATATTGTACGCATCGTTATCGGCGAGGTGAAAGACACACCATTCCGCCGGGGGCATGTAATTACCGAAGAAGATGTACCTAAACTACTTAATCTTGGTAAAGAACATATTTATGTAATGGAACCAGAAGATGAAGGGTTCCTCCACGAAGAAGACGTGGCCCGTGCCTTGTATGATATCGCAAAGGGGGACTACGTGCACGATGGTCCTATGGCACAAGGTAAAATAGAGGCCATTGCCGATGTGGATGGCTTACTCAAGGTAGATGTAGATAAACTATATGCTATCAATAGCATCGGCGAATTGACCATCGTTACAAAATTGAATAATACGCCTGTGAAAGCGGGCGATAAAATCGCTGGTATGCGTTGTATTCCATTATTGCTAGAAGAACAACAAGTAACAGCAGCTCAAAATATTGGTGGACCTATCTTAACTATTAAACCATTTGTGCGCAAAACAATGGGCATCGTTACAACTGGTTCTGAAGTATTTGAAGGACGCATTAAAGATGCTTTCACACCTATCATCGAAGAACGTTGTGCGCCATTGGGGGTGAAAAAAATCGCCCATGAAATCGTGACGGATAATACGGACGATATTGTGGCCGCTATCGACAAGGTAAAAGCGGCGGGCGCAGACATCATATTCTGTACCGGCGGTATGAGCGTAGATCCAGATGATTTGACACCAGGCGCCATTAAACGTTACGCAGACCGTGTTGTAACCTATGGTCTCCCTGTCTTGCCAGGTTCTATGGTGTGCATCGCATACTGTGCTGATGGCACGCCAATTCTAGGCGTACCAGGTGGTGTATTGTTTAGTAAACCAACGGCCTTTGATGAAATCGTGCCACGGCTCATTGCAGACGATGAGATTACAAAAGAAGACTGTATTGCATTAGGCCATGGTGGGTTCTTGGGATAAGATAGATTTTATCTTTGTAATGTTAGTATTTGTAGCTGAATAAAATAAGAAATATACTTAATAAGGGACTGTAGCGAAATGCGGTAAAACTGTATTTCGCTACAGTCCCTTTGTGTTATTATACGATTTCTTAATTTTATTATATATAGTGTTTGTGAGAATTATAAAACGTAGAAGATTTTTGCATGGTTAAGTTGTCTAAGATAGAGAAAATATTTAAAAAAATGAAAAACAAATTTAATATTCTGTTGCAAAAAAATAAGATTAATATATAATTTACATATAGAAAGGAGAGGGATTTATGAGAGTTGTACGTATTGCAGCAAGTTGTATTGGCTTGCTGACCACAGTTGGTACATTGCCTAGCATGGCAGCCGATGTATCTACCCCTTTTATACAACAAGAAGCGGCCCGAGCCGATGCTTCGTTGCGTCAACGCGCAGAAGCACCAATGACTGGGGCCGCTTCGTTGCGTTCAGAATCAGCGTATGTTGGTCTTAGCAGTGCTCCTATGAAGGCATTACCAAAGGAAGAGATTGCATTTCCTATAGACCATATTGTTATTACATCATCAGAGCCTGTATTTCGTAAATATAAGAACCGGTTAGAGGCGTATGAGCATAATCGAATCGGGTCGGATGGGGTTACATTCCTTCAAAAGCAATTACAAGAACAATTATTAGCAGATGGATATGTCACAAGCCAAGTGGTTGTACCCAATCAAGATTTACATTCAGGGTCATTAACTTTTGAGATTTTACCGGGTTATGTTGAAGATATTGTTCTTACAAATCCAAATGCACGGACGAATTGGCGGAGTGCATTCCCTGTACGACCTGGCTATGTATTACGACGTCAAGCGTTAGAACAAGGAATTGATCAGATGCGTAGCGTACCTGGTCAAGATATAAAGATGACGATTGAACCAGGTACCAAGCCGTTATACTCTATTGTTAAGCTTACGGTAGAACAAAAAGGATTTGTGCATGGCTCATTTATCTTAGATAATTCAGGATATAAAGCTACAGGAGAGTATCAAGGTACTGTATTTTTATCGTTTAGTCAATTGCTGGGTCTTAATGATACGTTAACAGCTAATTTCACTAAAGATATAAGCCCTCATGATGATGGCCATGGGTCAAAGCAATATGCAGTTAATTATGCGATTCCCGATGGCAACCGTACGTATAGACTATCTACGTATAAGTATAGCTATAATCAGTTGGTGTTTATGCCAAATGCATTTCGTTCGGCCGGTACCACACAAGGTACAGAGGTATCAGTAGAGCAGGTTCTAAATAGGACTAGTCGTTCGAAAACATCAGTTATTGCTAAGGTTAATCATAAGTCGCGTCATAATTATCTGGATGATGTAGAAATCGGTGTTCAAGAACAACATACCACATCGGTAGAATTAGGGTTATCTCATCGCCAATATAGAGGCAATACAGTGAGTGATACGTATGTATTTTATCGTCAAGGCATTAAAGGATTAGGTGCTAAGGTACGAAGTTGGGAAGGTTTGGCAGATAATCCAACTACACTATATAAAATGGCTGGGGTTGAAGGGCAGATTCAAACGGGAGTACGAATCGGTCATAAGCAAGGTATATTCTCGATGCGCTTTAGAAGTCAATTTACGAATCAGCGCTTATTTACTACGGACCAGTTTAGTATTGGCGGACGGTATTCGGTACGTGGATTTAGTGGTGAAGAAACACTACGAGGTGATTCTGGGTACTATGTACAAAGTGAATGGTCATTACCATTTAGAAAACAACAGATTACACCTTATATAGGAATAGATATTGGTCATGTATGGGGACCATCTACAGAAACTCAACTAGGTAACACCTTGATTGGTGGTGTCGTTGGTGTACGAGGCACTGTTGGTGAAGCTGTTAATTATGATGTATCACTAGGGACGCCAATTAAGAAACCAGAAGGCTTTAACACAGATACCCGTGTTTGGGCGTTTAGAGGGAGTTATCAGTTTTAAGTGTTGTACATAGAGATTGATATAGATACATAATACATATTGTTTTATATACTTAGGAGAGATACGTAATATGAATATTAGAAAACATACGGCAATGGCTATCTTTGCTGCGTTATTAGCGACTAACTCTGCACCATGGATTCCTATGGCCCTTGCTAATCCTGTTGTACCAGATCAAGGTAAATTAGGACCAAAAATAGAAGAAGCTCGTAATGGCATGACTGTAGTCAATATCAATACGCCTAATGATAAAGGGTTATCACATAACCAATATAATGCTTTTAATGTAGACGAAAAGGGGCTTATTTTAAATAATGCGAATCGACCTGTAAATACAGAGCTTGCAGGCTATATTATGGGGAACCCTAATTTAGTAGGTCCTACGGCTAATACGATTTTAAATGAAGTTACGGGTACAAGTTCTACTTCTATGAATGGTGCTCTTGAAGTAGCCGGCAATAAGGCCCATGTTATTATTGCAAATCCAAATGGGATTTCTGTTAATAATGGAACCTTTATCAATGCTAATAGTGCTACATTAACAACGGGGAACCCCATTATCAATAACGGTAGTATTACAGGCTATCAAGTACAACAAGGTAGTATCACAGTAGGGGAAAAAGGCCTTAATGCATCGAAAACAGCACGCACAGATTTGTTAGCAGAGGCTGTTCAGCTGAATGGTAAAGTTTGGGCGAAAGATGCTCAAGTTGTGACGGGGAAGAATGCTGTTTCGGTAGATTCTTCTGGTAAAGTTACGAATGTTCACAAAACTGGTGAATCTAGTCAAGTTGGCCTTGATGTAGCTGCTATTGGTGGTATGTATGCCAATAGCATGTATTTAGTTGGCACCAATGATGGCTTTGGTGTGAATAATCAAGGTGTATTATCTGCACAAAATAAGTTAACCGTAGATAGTACTGGCAAATTGCAAAATACAGGTACTATCGCTGCTACAGAAGCAGATATTACTACAAAAAGTTTTGAGCAGATGAATCGTGGCAAATTGTATGTGGATACCGCTAAGATTACTACCGATTCTGTTATTCAAAAGGGTAATACAGAGACTAAAGAGGCTCCTGTTATGATTGCCCAAAAAGATCTATCTATAGCAACCAATTCGATTGTCAATACTGATGGTAGTGTGATTAAAGCCGAAGGAAAACTA
This sequence comes from Veillonella sp. T34266-5, assembly GCF_002959815.1. Lineage (NCBI taxonomy): Bacteria > Bacillati > Bacillota > Negativicutes > Veillonellales > Veillonellaceae > Veillonella > Veillonella sp. T34266-5. Next base: position 12,631 of record NZ_PPCZ01000004.1, on the reverse strand, counting down.
CAACTTGGTAAAACGATGGATTCTACAGGAACTGTGTCTGGTAAGATAGATCGTATTGTAAATACAGCGTCTACCATTGAATTTGGTCAAGGTGGTGCATTATATGCTAAATCTGTAGACAATAAAAATGGTGGGATTACCCTTAAACGTGTAGCGGTAGGTGGAAAAGAGCATATTAAAAACGAAGTAGCACCATCTGGTAGCATTAAGCGATACCAATTATCGGAAGAACGAATCTATTTAGATCATGAGCAAATTCCAAAAGATAAGGTTGTTATTCATACTCGTGAGAATCTTCAACTTTCTATAAATGGTGAATATCATGAGGATTGGACTAAGTATGAATATGATCGTACTCGTGAAAAAGATGTGGTAGATACATCTAATCCTGGGCGGATTATTTCCGGTGGGGATTTACATATGGATGTCGATCATATGACGAATGAATCTAGTCAAATTAGTGCTGCTGGAGATATCACTGGTACAGTAGGTCAGTATGAACAAAGTAACCCTAAGGGTAATGAATATATTACTGAAGATGGTACAGCCACATCGTATAGTCGTCGGAGGAGACGTGGACGGGATACGACTAATATACGAACGGCTGACTATAAGAATACGATAGTCAATCCTACAGATGTCCCTGTTGCCGTATATGGTAGTCATGTAGAAAATAGTAAAAGTGATGCTACAGTAGATGCATCTTTATTAAATAGTATGAGTCAGTTATCGACGAATCCTAATACTACCTATATGATTGAAACCGATCCAAATTTTACAAATCGTCGTAACTTCTTATCTTCTGATTACGTATTATCTCGCCTTAAATTAGACCCTATGAATATACAAAAACGATTGGGTGATGGCTATTATGAGCAACAGCTCGTTATGCAAGAGATTATGCGTCAAACCGGTAAAAGTAGACTGCAATCTGGTCTTTCAGCAGAGGAACAATATCGCCAATTGATGGATGCAGGGATTAGTGTAACAAAATCTCAATCTATTGCATTAGGTAGAGGCTTAACAGCGGCTGAGCAAAAGAATCTTAAAGAGGATGTAGTGCTCTTAGTTAGCAAGGCTGTTGTATTGCCAAATGGTGAAACGGAAACTGTGCTAGTACCGACTCTATATTTAGCCCCAAATACAAAACGAGTAGACGGTGCAGCTAATTTACAGGCCCAATCCATTAACCTTTCCGTTGATACTATGAAAAATAGCGGTAGTATTGTGGCGGATAAAGATGTGAATCTTACTGGTAATACTATTCACAATGATAATGGGCTTATCAAAGGTAATACTACTACGGTTATAGCGAATGATGAAGTTCGTAATACACAAGGTACTATTATAGGCAACGATACAGTCTCTGTATATGCTAAGAAAGACGTCATTAATGAAGGCGGTACCATTACACAAACTAATGCGGCTGGTTCTACAAAGGTTAGTGCTGGACGTGATGTAATTAATACAGGCGTACAGTATGAGGCAGCTAATAGCAAAATTGAGTGGAATAGTCGAAACAATCGACGTGAAACGATGACAGGTGTAGATCAAGGTCGTATTGGTGGTGCTGGTGAAACAACAGTAGTCGCAGGCCGAGATGTATCTATGGCGGCAGGTGTTATTACCTCTGATGTAAATACGCATGTAGCGGCCGGCCATAATGTAACGATGAAAGCCATGAATGCTACACATGAACTGGAAGAACATCGTTTTGACAAGGGTAAATCTGGTGGCGGACACTCTCAAACAACGGAGTCTCATGATCTTGTAAAAGCACAATCATCGGTTGGTAGTAGCATTGAAGGTAAAAATGTTTCTGTTGTAGCCTCTGATGCTGTACAACTTGAAGGTAGTCAACTATTAGCGGCAGACACAGTGAAAGTATCTGGTAATACGGTTGAATTAAATACGGCGAAGGCAAATAGTACAGTCAATCATGTATACCTAGATAAAAAGAAAAGCTTGGTCAAACGTGAAAGTACCAATGCGGTGGATGATGCAACTACTACAGCTGTAACAGGCTCTACAGTAAGTGGTAAAGATATACAGATTACAAGTGCTCAAGATGTAACCGGTCAATCTGCTCAAATTATAGGCGAACATACAGTAGATGTTACAGCTGGTGGAAAGGTAGAACTTGGTGCAGATAAAGCGATTACAGATGGTACTAGTGTATATCGTCATAAGAAATCTGGTTTGCTTGGTAGTACAGGGATAGGCTTTACTATAGGCAAAGAAAAACACAATATAGATGAAGCTAACCATGAAGAATCTACTGTACGAAATACAATTGCCAGCACGAAAGGTACTGTTACTGTCAAAGCGAATGATAACGTTCATCTTACAAGCGCAGATATTGTTGCTAAAGACGGTGCTGTGTTAGATGGTTCTGCTGTGACATTAGATGGTAATGTAGACCATAACCACATGAGTCACGATGAACGCTACAAAAAAACTGGTCTTACCGTATCCTTAGGTGGTGCAATAGCTAATACACTTACAAATACTACACGTACAATAAAACAAGCTGGTGGCCGCGATGATAAACGTTTAGCCGCTCTTGAACTCAATGAAGCACGTAAACAATTGCAAGATGGATATGAAGCAGTAGATGCAGCTTTACATGGAGAAAAAATACGCGATGCCGTAACAGGTAAAGTTGATAAAGTAGACGGTAAAGCTAAACGAGGCGCTAAAAATATTGATGATGCTATTAACTTATCTGTAAGCATCGGCAGCACTTCTAGAAAACAAGGGCAAGTAGTAGATACAAATACATATCAAGGCGGGACTCTTGTTAGCGATAGTGAAGTACAAATCAAGGCTCGAGATGCTCAGAAAACTGGTATTAGTTTAACTGGTGAAACAGTAGAGGCTAAAAAATTAGTATTAGATAGCGCTAGTGATATTAATCTTGAGGCCGGTAAGAATACTGTAGATGTTAAGAATACTTATAAAAGCTCTGGATGGAGTGTCGGTGCTGGTATTAGTTTGACTGGTGGTGGCCTCCTCGATATTAATGCGAGTGGTAATATGGCTCGTCAAAATGGCGATACCCACCAAGAAAGCTATGTGCCAACGACGATTAAAGCAGCTGAATTAGCACAACTTAAAGCAAAACGAGATACAAATATTATTGGTTCTACCGTATCTGGCAAGAAGGTAGAAGTAGACACAGGTCGTGATTTACATATTCAAAGCTTACAAGATGTAGATAACTTTAAAGAACACAGTAAGTCTGCGGGCTTCTCTGTTTCCTCTACACCTAATTTCAAGAATCCAACAGGTAGTATTAGTGCTAGCGTAGGACGCATTGATAGTAAATGGAAGAGCGTGACTCATCAGGCAGGTATTTATGCTGGAGAAGATGGCTATGATATTCATGTAGGGAATGGGACTACATTAGAAGGTGCCGTCATTAAAAGTGAAGCTCCAAAAGCTAAGAATACATTGACTACTAAATCTCTTGAGATGAAAGATATCCAAAATGAAGCCGAGTATACATATAGCAATAATGGGATAGGCTATAACTACTATGGTAGTAAAAAGAAACTCGAAGAGATGAAGCGCAATGATAAAAAAGGCTATGATAAGATTTATAACAGTATTGGTCTAGTTCCAAATTTAGGCGTAGGATCTAAAGGTAAAGCAAACTCTACTACTCAATCTGCAATCTCAGATGGTATACTAACTGTAGATGGTAAACAAATTGATACTAAGACGATTAATACCAATACAGAGAATACGTTACATCAACTAGATAAGATATTTGATAAAAAGAAAATTGAAGAACGTCAAGAACTAGCACGTTTATTTGCTAAGAATGCTTATGAGCAATTACATAATTGGCAACCTACCACAAAAGAAGGTAAGATTGCCAAAGCTTTTGCTCATGGTGTGATTGGTGAGTGGGCTGCACGTATGGCCGGTAATGCACCTGGTAGTGGCTTTAAAGCTACAATGACCAATGAATTGCTCATAGAAAAGATTAAGCAAATTGCAGATAATGATCCGGCATTAGCACAATGGTTGAGTGCTACGGTAGGTGGTGTAGTTAATAAAGTTAGTGGCGGTTCTTTAAATGCTGGGGCAGCGGTGTCAGCTTATGCTACTAAATGGAATGAATTTCAGTATGAACCTGAATTATTTGATCAGCTAACTAGAATTAAAGGAAATAACTATATTGTATCAATGGATGGAAAGTCTTTTGACCTTAGGAATATGAAAAATGGTGCTTATTATGTTATTTCTGTAAAAGATAAGATAACAAATAAGTATAAAAGTATAGCTATTGATAATAAATTACAGATGTTTGATATTGTATATGAGGATGGTGGAACTACATCAGGATTAATAGGTTATTATTTTTCGATATTAGATATAGGTAAGAGTTATAAGCCAGAGACTTATAAGAATTTAGATTTAGTTAATTTAAATAGTAATCTACAGTCTCTTGATAAGAAACGTACATTTACAATAACTGATTATGATGGTAGTTTAAATTCATCGCTCGATGAGTCTGAAACTTTAAAAAACCGATTTCTAAAATATTGGTATTCGACTAAGAATTTTTTTAGTGGATTATTTAATAAAAATCAGTACGGTAAAGATTCTTTGACAGCTGAATATAGGCGTGCGCTACAAGGAAAGTCATATGGTTATACTCCTGAATGGAATTGGGAAACTGGAGAATATTCTATAATGGGAAATCCTATTATAGAATCAATGCTCTCTGATTCAGAAATTTTAAATGCTCAAAAAATAGGAATTAGTAAGCATGCTGAAGATATAGATCTTAATGGTCGTGGCTTTGGGGGAAAGAGTATATTAAGAGGGTTTATAAAGAGAGAGCCGTCAAAACAGTTCTTAAACCGAATTACAGATGGAACTCATATGGAGGTCGTTGATGGTATCAAAGTGTTAAAGCCTAGTATTGTTTATTTGAAAAATGGTTATACATATTATACTGATGCTGATAGAAATATAACGAAGGTATCTGGCATAATAGAGTTAAATGATGCTAAACGCATACCTAGTGCACAGAAGGCTATAGTGCAGCGAACTGGAATTCCAGGTGAAGATCAAGGAGGACATTTAATTGCAAAGATATTTAATGGTTCTGGTGATATAGATAATTTGGTTGCTATGGATAGAGTAGTAAATCAAAGTGAATATAGAAGAGTTGAAAATGCAATAAAAAAAGCTGTCATGGAAGGGAATGTTGTATCTGTAGAAATAGAGGTTATTAGGAATGGCAGCAAACGACCATCTGAGTTTAAGTTTTCCTATAGTATAAATGGAGAACGTCCAGTTATACATAACATTCCTAATAATTAAGGTGAGGATATATGGATAGATATATTAATAAGATAAGAGACATATTGGTAGAGTGTATGCCTAAATATTGGTATAAGGTCTATTTGTTTTTTGAATGTACAGAATCAGGAATGAGTTCTGCTTGTTATAATGTTAAGACTCCTTCGGGTTCTATTATTACTGATGGTGATTTGTTATATAATTGTAGTGATGAAAAAGTAAAATCTATAAAAGCTGGGATTAGTGAGATTTTGACGTATGTACGTTTACTTCATGAAGCTTCTACAGAACAATGGACGTGGGGAACAATGTATATTTCACGCGATGATTATGAGCCATATTGTGAGTTTCATAATGATCCTGTAACTGATGATTGTTGGCTTCAAAATAGATATAAGTGGGAATATCAGAATTTTGGTGTTCTAGCTAGAGAAGATGAATTTGAGCCAGATGTATATAAAGAAATGATAAAAGGTCCTCGAGGTGTTTTATTGTTGGAAGATATGGAATCCCGTATATTAGCAAAAAATTATACTGCCATAGACAAGGCCTTTAGATTAGAACATAAGAGTTTGGAAGATGAGCTCGAGAAGCATTATAATGCTCTGGCGAAAAAAATATTTAAATTAACTCCATTAGACTGGGCTTTTGTAGCATTGAATTTTGAAAGTCATGATAATTTTTCTTCAGTAGAACTTTCAATTTATCGGGATGATAATAATACCCCAATTTCACGGTATGTAGAAGACAATAATGATGAACCTGCTATTATTTCAGAAATTATGTCTGATTTAAAGTATGAGATTTTAGACATGATAGAAACTTTTAAATTCTACAATCAAAATCCATTCTCTAGTATGGTTTATACTTTAACTTCTGAAGGTCAGTTATCTTTAGATTTTTCTTATGATGACAAATGATTTGTATTATTTATTGATGTTTATACTAGTCATATGTTTTTAGTATAGGGAGATTTTTATATTAGATATAGTTCCTGTGTATGCTAAAAAATATCTTTAATGAAAAGGGGTTGTAAAAGAATGCAGGTTTACCGAATTCTAGTTGCAGTCCCTTTAAAATATAAGAAACACCAAGAAAATTAGGCTTGTAAAATGTAATGACCCCAAAAAGTTAGACTTTTTGGGGTCATTACAGATTATACCTAACTAGTACTCTTTGCTATTAAAATGATTTTTTACCTAATGTAGGGTGGCTACAACGTTTTAATGTTAGCGTATCAATCATATGAACCGCTTCGTCCAATGTAAGGTCCTCTCGTTTTGTAGGCGTTTCGAGGACCGCCAATGGATGGTCTGTGCCCACCTCGCCAGATGGTAAATAGATATATTCTTGATTGATTGTATCGCCAAAGATATAGCCTGCTTGTAAATGCTCTTTATGAATGCGACTCATAATGCTCCTTTATAAATGTATGATGCACATTTGAATAGTATGTCAGTTATGCCTCATAGGGCTTCAATTACAATATTTTTTGTATTTTAAATTCTGCATAGTCTGCAGAAACGAGTTCTAATTTAGTATTTCCATATGTGGCTGGAATTCGTTTGAATGAATTCTGGTCATGTAAATGGCCGAATATACATATATCTACATGATAGCGCTCCATAAGGTCTGTAAAGCCTGATGGGGCGTTATTTTCATTGAATGGTGGATAATGTAACAATAGAATGCGCGTTACAGGTAGTGGTTCGCTGGTATTCTCTGTTTTAGCATGTTCCTTTTGTAACGTTTGGATAGCGTGCTCCATTTCTTGTAATGCCGCTTCAGTACGCATAATTTCTCTGTCATAGATAGACTGATCTGTATCTGGTTCAAAGCTAGCATCATCAGGACAGATATATCCGCGGGTGCCACCAAAGGCTAAGATGCATTGATGTTCGGTAGACTGGCTTTCACCAGTAAGCGTATTAACCTGAGTGGTGAGATTGATGATACGGGCCGTACCATGGCCTTGTAAAAAGGTAATAGCATCGCCCATAGCATTTTTCATTTTGTTTGCCGATGACCACCAATAATCGTGATTACCACGAATCATAAATTTTTGACCCGGAAGACTGGCGATTTCGTTGAGGTCGTAGAGTGCTTCATCGAGGCGCAAAGCCCAGCTCATGTCGCCTACGAGAAAGATAATGTCTTCATCGGTGACGGTGGACAGCCAATGTTCTTTTATACGTTGCCAATGATTGTCCCAGTGGGGACCGAATATGTTCATCGGCTTCGTAGGTGGATTGCCTGATAGATGAAGGTCTCCAATGGCGTAAATGTTCATATATGTCCTTACTAGAGTCCTCTAACCTACGGAACTCGTAGCAGAGGGTTCTTATTTCAATTCAAAATAGGGTGTAATATTCTGTAAAATTTTCGCAGCTCGTTCGTCATTGCACGTTTGTGGAATTTTATAGCCCACGTAGAGCGGCGTTGTGATATAGCGAGGAATTACCTTGATATATTCGTAACCATCTTCTAGTTGATAGAAAAAATAGTTATAGGATTGGGAAAATTTTGCCAAGCTATCTAGTACATAGCGTATGGTCTGTTGTAAGCGCATGGCGATGGAGCGGACAGGCGCATCAGGTTTATACCGCAAATTGTATTCAAAGAATCCAATAATAGGGTGTTTGGATAAGGTGATGCGGATATCTTGATCTTCGTGTAATAGCCAACCATTCATGTTCTTGACCGTAATGTCCTCGTGATAATCGTAGTTGCGTAGGCCTATAATTTGGCTGTGCGGATGGCGTATGGAACCACCCGACATGGGACCATGGTTTTTAAAGAATAGAACGGATTTATATTCTTTTGTGGCAATCGTTTCATGCCATTTATCTAGACCGAATTGAATAATCCGTGTTGCATCATCAACGGAAAGGGTGGATAGTTCGCCTTGGTCACCTTCTGTTTCAACGATGACCGTAGGCCAAGTGTCTTGCAAAACAGGATATTTATTCATGAGCCATATGATGTGACCATCTTGTGCCAGAATATCTGTTAACTTTGACCGGTCGCAGAATGGACAGCGCACACTTGCGTCACGCATATTTACAGGCTTTGTACGCCCTAGTGCAATGTCAAATATAAGTGGTTCGTTCATGGTGCGCCTCCTTTCATCTCATACCTTTAATCATACCATAAATGACAGTATTACACATGAAATAATGGTATAATATATTAATAATCTTTACCAAATTATAGGAGGTCTTATGAAACCGACAACCTTGGTATTTCCCATAGATGAACAACATAGAATTTTGTTGGGCCGTAAAAAACGCGGCTTTGGCGCTGATAAATATAATGGCTTTGGCGGTAAAATCAATGCTGGTGAAAGTTTTCGCCAATGCGCCGTTCGTGAACTATATGAGGAATCGGGCATTCTTGTTAATGCTGCTGATTTGGAGTGCGTAGCCCTTTTTGACTTTCAGTTTCCTTATGATGAAAGTCTAACCCATGTGGGCTATGTATATTTTGTGCGCGTTACCGATGTAAACCCCATTGAATCAGACGAGATGGAGCCGCATTGGTTTACATTCGCCGATGTCCCTTATGAGCATATGTGGGAAGGGGACCGTACGTGGCTTCCTATGCTATTAGAGGGCAAGTTGCTAAAGGGACCTATCCGTTTTGGCCCAGATAACAGTCATGTAGAGAATATGAGTTTAACAGAGGTCGACACAGTCATGGAAAGTGAATTGTTGGCCCGTATCGATGTATATATTAATGAATAGAGTGTAGTGAAAGTATAGGATGTGCTTTCACATATACCTATATTGAGGAACTATGAAAGAGATGAATAACCCCAAGTGGGTGCCACAGTTGTTGGCGTGGTATGATGTAAATAAACGGGATTTGCCGTGGCGTGACTGCGGTGACCCTTATAAGGTGTGGGTGTCTGAGGTAATGAGCCAACAGACCCGCATTGAGGCGATGAAGCCCTATTATGATAATTGGATGCGTCTATTTCCGACTCTGGAGGACTTGGCAAAGGCCACAGAAGATGAGGTAGTTCATGCGTGGCAAGGCCTTGGTTATTATAGTCGTGCTCGGAATCTACGCCTAGGCGTACAAGATGTGGTTAATAATTATGGCGGCGTAGTGCCTCATAATCGCAAGGATATGGAATCCTTGAAGGGTGTCGGTTCCTATACGGCCGGCGCTGTGTTATCCATGGCCTATGGCGAGCCAGAGGTGGCCGTTGATGGTAACGTGTTGCGTATCTATGCCCGTTTGTACGGCATATTCGATGATATTTTGGGTACAAAGGGCAAGAAGGCCATAACTGCTATCGTAGAGGACACCTTGCCTCACGATAGACCAGGAGATTTTAACCAAGCCTTGATGGATTTTGGTTCAGCCGTATGTATCCCTAAGACGCCACGTTGCGGTGAGTGTCCCATTGTTAATACGTGTCATGCGTATCAACATAATGTAACCGATCAATTGCCTGTGCGTATCAAGAAAACAAAGGTTGTAGATGTGCCTGTTTTTGTAGGCATCCTCAGCTATGGTGATTATTATTTGCTACATAAACGCCCTAATCGAGGTCTGTTGCGCTCCATGTGGGAATTTCCATCTGTAGAACATGCGGATTCTTATGATGCGGCAGAATTTGGTTTAACTGAGATCGTAGGGGCATTGGGCTTTAGTCTATCCTTGCAACCAGTTATTGTGAAAGAATTAACTCATGTATTTTCTCATCGCAAATGGTTTATGAAGGCCTTTCGAGGCGATTTGCAGTATACTGGAGACCATACATCAATCGAAACGATACAAAAGCAATTACCGAAGGATTGGATGCTTATCAAACGGGAGGAATTTGCCGATTATGCTTGGGCAGGACCTCATGGTAAATTGACAGAATTATGTCCTATTGTAGAATAAATTTATGAGGCGAACACTGATTTTGTCTCAATGTATTAGCCATTACTTGATATACAGTTAGGAGCGTATATGCAATTAATTATAAATATTGTGTTTCTCGTGGTGCTAACCATAGCCTTTTTAGGCTTTTGGGGATTGTACCTCTATTTATGGAAACCGAAAAAACTATGGCCTGCATGGCTGGCCTATATTTTGGTAGTCGCTGGTTGGTTCTGCGCGGTACGATACTATTTCTTATACCAAGTTGATCTATACGGCACGCCTTGGTATGAATGGCTTAACTTGTTTAGAACGGAAAGCTATGGCGTAGTATTCGCCATATTCTTGTGTATACCAGTTTTCATCATATTGGCCTTGATTTATGCACTGGTAAACCGTATCTCCCATAAGGTTCCCGTCGAAGAACGGACAGGACGCCGTGCTTTCTTTAGAACCGTAGGTACCCTTGTACCTTTGGCTACTATGGGTGGCGCTGGTTATGCTGCCTATGAAGGACAACGAGAAATCGTTGTAACCCATGAAAGCTTTGGTTATACCAATCTACCGTCAGGGCTTGCAGACTATAAGATTGTACAACTCAGTGATATCCATATTGGGCCAAGCATCGACTTAGATGACTTTGACGAAATCTTGCGATTAGCACTATTAGAACACCCAAACCGCGTTGTCATCACCGGTGACCTTATCGACAAGATACAATGGCTACCTGAAGTCTGTGATCGCTTAAAGGTATTTGCAAAACAAATTCCTGATGGCGTAGACTATATCCTTGGCAATCATGAATTCCATCACGATGTAAATAAAATCGTCGATGATATTAAAACAAAAACGCCATTAAACGTACTGATTAATGACAACATCCAAATCATGGGTGGTAAACAACCGGTCTATATTGCTGGCGTATCCTATGACAATGAACGTCGCAAAGAAAATCGTGAAGCCATGATTGATAAGGCCTTGTCTGGTATCCCTAATAATGCCTTTGTTATTCTGTTGGCCCACCATCCAGAATTCTTTGATGAAGCCATCGAACGCAATGTGCCATTAACCTTGTCCGGCCATACTCATGGTGGACAAATTATCCTCTTTGGCATGCCTTGGGTACCGATTGGTACACCATATGTAAAAGGTCGCTATACAGAAAAAAATAGCGTATGTTACGTAAATAATGGATCTGGACACTGGTTCCCTATTCGTATTAACTGTCCGAGAGAAATTACGGTTATTACGTTCTTTGACGGAGTAGCTTAGGTAGTGGCTTTGCTATATTAATAGCTATAATATTTAAGCAATTTTAGATGATTAAAGTTCATAATAAAACGAGGTATTGTATTTGGAATACGATACCTCGTTTTATTATATGAAGTTATATAAGAGTTGTGATATATTAGAATTGAAATTTTAATTGTGTTGTGAAAGTATAGTTTTTATTGTGGGAGTAAATATATGTTTTTAAAAATCTATAATTATTTTGTGCGAGGTATATTCATCTTTCTTTTTATAGGTATGACCGTTAGTCTAATTATAAATCCTGAAATAATAGAAGATGAAAATGATATTTATTTCTTCATTGCTTCTTATATCACAATATTAGTATTTTATTTTGGGTGGGGTTATGTTTATAGATATTTAGGACGTAAAAGAAAACGGTGAGGATATAATGAACAACATATGGATTCCAGCATATAAAATTTTGGCTAATACTGTTTTTTTGGATATAACTTCGTTTACTTATGATTTAGATAGTATCAAGTTAGTCTTAACTGATGATAATAATAAAAAGATATCTGTAGAGGCTAATGAAGTAATAAACTTTTCTTATACTAACGAGCAAGCATTGTATTTAAATGAATTTAATTTTACATCAGGTGTAGATAGAAAAGATTTTCCACATCATTTTTTTTATAAGGTTACTAACTCTACATTAATAGAGAAATTGGTGCATGATAGTGCTAATCTTTTAGATGATAAAGATATAGAACATTTCTTGATACGCCTTTCTGATGGTTTATTTAATATCGTATGTAGAAAAGGAAATTTCAAGATGGATAAGATTTTTATGTAGAAAGACAATCACAACTCTATAAATATATGTAAATGATACTCTAAGAATGTACAAAAATGATGATATAAGAATGTACAACTTTGATTGTATCACCGATACTATAGTTGAGGTGATAACAACATGCAATACGTATACGCTATTAACAGTTCATTTACTGTAACATCATTATTAGACTTACCAATGTTAAGAGACATTCTGGAGGCTTGCAATTTGAAACCTAATTATAGTTTACTAGGTCGTGAATTAGGCTATGATAGACGCACCATAAAATCTCATTATGAAAATGGAACGCCTGATCCACATCGTCATAAACCATCTATGATTGATAAATTTCATGACGTAATACAGACT